>JBKPSY010000129.1:0-12781 GCA_046735235.1 Acidobacteriota bacterium
CGCGCGTTCACGATGTGGATGGCCGGCGGAGGCACGAAGGCCGGCGTGACCGTCGGACGTACCGACGATTTCGGCTACAACATCGTCGAAGATCCTGTCGACGTCCACGATCTCCACGCGACGATGCTGCACCTGCTCGGGATCGACCACGAGAAGCTGACGTACAAATTCCAGGGACGGGACTTCCGTCTGACGGATGTCAGCGGAAAGCTGGTGTCGAAGCTGCTCGCATGACGCCCGTTCTGCTCGTCGCCCTGCTGGCGCTGCAGGACCAGCCGAACGTCCTGCCTCGGCCGCCAAAGGTCCCGGAGCCGCCGTCGGCGTACGAGCTACTCGTCGCCCAGTATCAGAAGGGCGACTACGACGTCGCCGTGGCGGAAGTCGCGGGCCACTCGGGCAGCGCGTTCGTCCTGCCGTTCGACCTCGCCCTGGCGAAGGTCGCCTACCGCGCACAAGACGAGAAGCTTCGCCAGGTGCAACGCAAGGGGATCGGCATCACCGTCGCGCCCAACGACTGGTACCAGGCCCACGACGACCTCGTGCGGTTTCTCCTCGCCGCGATGATGCTGCACACCGAGGCCTCCCTGCGGACGTCTGCCGGCGAGATGCACGCTCAGCTGTTTGTGGCGCGCACTGCCGAGAAGGCGCTCTCCAATGCAGAACGAGAGCTCGAGCCGCACGTGTGGAACAAGGTCAGGTTCGAGATGCCGCAGGACCCGCAAGCCGGGTACCTGACGAAGGCGGACGTCGATCGCGCCCGGCACGACTGGGTGGTGCTCATCACGCTCGGGTATCACGCGCGGTCGGTCATGACTGGCCTCGGGGACTTCATCTTCAGCGGGCTGTATCGCTACCGCCGGGACCCGGCACTCGAACTGTGCCTCGGCGTGTACTACGAACGCCTGGCCCGCTTCACCGTCGTGGACGAGTCGCTGGCGAGCGAAATCTATCCGTGGGACTTCGTCTCAGCTTCGCGGCGGACGCTCGAGAAGGCGCTCACCGCGTACGAAGAGGCGGCGCGTGCGCCCGATCTCGCGGCGGAAGCCCATCTCCGCATGGGCAGGATTCGAGCTGGGTTGAACGACCTGAAACGCGCCCGCCAGGAGCTCGAGCCTCTGGCCGCGTCGGGCCAGCCGCCGTTCATGAGATACCTCGCCCTGCTGTTGCTGGGCAAGGTCGAGGAGCTGGACAAGAAACCGGACGCGGCCGTCGCGAAGTATCGTGACGCGCTGGCGCTCTTCCCCACTTCGCAGTCGCCGTTTGTCGCGTTGAGCCGCCTGGCAGACGAGCGCGGCGACGTGGCTGGCGCGCGTGACTGGCTCGAGCGGTCGTTTGCGCTGTCGACGGGCCGGCGCGTCGATCCCTGGTGGCTCTATAACGCTCCGTTCATGGACACGAGGACGCTCGTGCTGTCGCTTCGCCGCCAGATCACGAAATGACAGGACTCGTCTGCGCCGTCCTGCTGGCCGTTCAGGCCCAGCAGGCGCAGCCCACTGTGCTGCCGCCGCCCACTAGCGACGTGGTGCCGCCGTCGCAGTACGAGCAGCTGGTCGTGAAATACCAGCGCGGCGAGTACGACAGCGCCGTCTCGCAGGCGGCGCGAACGCCAGCCAGGGCGTTTGGCACTCCCCTCGAGAACGCCGTCGCGCGCCTCTGGTACAACGCAATGCGCTGGAAGGCGAGCAACACGCCCAAGCAGTGGCACGAAGCGGTGGACCGGCTCTTGAGATTTCTACTCGCCGTGCGGCTTCTGCACACCGAAGCCGCGTTTCGGGCTCCAATCGAGCAGATGGAGGATCAGCTCCGATTGGCGCGTACCGCCGACACGACGATCGATCGTGCGCAGCGTGATCTGGAGCCGCATGCCGAGACGTCGCCGTACCTCACGAAGGACAAGCTGGCTCGCGCCCGGCACGACTGGGTGGTGTTCATCGCGCTCGGCTACCACAAGCGCAGCGTCCTGGACAATCTTCCACGGCACTTGAACGAATCGTTCCAGCGGTACCCGGAAGACCCCGCACTGGAACTCTGTCTGGGCGTCTACGACGAGCGCATGGCGCGCTACTCCGTCGTCGACGAATCGCTGGCACGCGACATCTACCCGTCGGATCAGGTCGCCGGCTGGCGGCACCTGCTCCAGAAGGCGCTCGCCGCGTACGAGCTCGCCGCGCGTGCGCCGAATCTCGCGGTCGAAGCCCGCCTCCGGAAGGGCCGGATTCGAGCGCAGTTGAATGAGCGCCAGCGGGCCCGCGAGGAGCTGGAGCCGCTGGCCGCCTCCGGCGACCCGCCCTTTATCAAGTACCTTGCGCTGCTCCTCCTGGGCGACGTCGACGAGCTCGACAGGACGCCGGACGCGGCCGCGGCGCACTACCGCGACGCGCTCGCACTCTTTCCGGCGTCGGAAGCACCCTTCATCGCGTTGAGCCGGTTATGCGACGAGCGAGGCGACGCCGGCGGCGCCCGTGACTGGCTGGAGCGGTCGTTCGCGCTGTCGACGAATCGCCGCATCGATCCGTGGGGCGTCTACTACGCCCCGTTCGTCGACATCGGTGCCCTGCTGCTGTCGTTGCGGGATCAAATCAGGAAATGACTCGCCTCGCCCTGGCTTTTCTGTTCGCGCTACCTCTCATCGCGCAGCAGCCGACGTTCCGCGCCGCGACGGAGATGGTCCGGATCGACACGCTGGTGGAACGCGAGGGCAAGCCGGTGACCGGCCTCACCACCGACGACTTCACCGTGCTCGACAACGGCACGCCGCAGCGGATCGTCACCATCAAGCAGATGGAGGCCGTGGCCGTCGGCGTCGCGCTCGACACGAGCGGCAGCATGGAGGGCGATCGGTTCGCGCGCGCGCAGGCCGCGACGCTCGCGCTGCTTGGGCAGCTCCGTCCCGACGAATCGTCAGTCGTGATTGGCTTCGCCGACCTGACCGCGCGCCTCATCCCCGCTGGGACGCCGGCAGCCGATCGGGAACGGCTTCTCGATTCGGTGGTATCCGCCGGCTCGACGGCCCTCGCCGACGGCGCCTATGCCGCCGTGATCGCCTGCGACACGGGTCCCGGTTCGAAGTTGCTGGTCGTGCTGACCGACGGCCGTAACAACTCCGGCTGGCTCGGCGGCCGCGACGTGATCGACGCCGCGCGACGTCATGAGGTCGTGATCTACCCCGTTGGCGTCGGCGTCGACACCAGCGGCATGAAGTTCACGCCGCGCCCCGTCCTGGACCCGCGGCTCCAGTCCGGGACGGAAACCCGTGCGTACAACGAGGCTGCGGCGGCCAGGGTCGCCGTGGCAGGCGGCGACGCGCTGAAGTTCCTCGAAGTCGTCGCCAAACAGACTGGCGGGCGGGCGATCAGGGCCGACTGGACGGATGACCTGTCGGTGACGTTCCGCGCGATTCTGCAGGAGTTCCGGCAGCGCTACATCATCGCGTTCGCGCCCGAAGGCGTCGGCCAGGGCGACGGGTGGCACACACTCGACGTGAAGCTGCGGAAGGGACTGAAGGCCGAGGTCCATACGCGCGCAGGGTACTGGTCCTCGCCAGTAAGGTAACGGCATGCCCGACTCTGCGATGCCACGTCTCGTTCTCGGAGTCGTCTGCGCCGCGGCTGTCTCGCTCTCGGCGACGCAGGGCACGAACGGCACGCAGTCATTCACCCTGCCTCAGGGGCTCGCCCCTGACGTTCAGGGCATCCGCGAGCTGTCCGGTCGCGTCGAAGTCACGTCCTTCCAGCAGTGGAGCAATCCGCAGAGCCTCCAGAGCATCTGTGAGAATCGCCGGTTTGCCGAGGAGACAGCGCTGCACTATCACAATGTCCGGGTAGAGATGACACGCCCGCCGGATCGCAATCTCACCGGCTATCTCTCGGCGCTGCACGACCTGGCAGAGGTGTACAGCTACTCAGGACGCATGAGCGACGCGAGCCGGCTACTCACAATCGCTCGCGACACGGCGGCCGCCTCGCATCTGGGCGACGCACGATCGCGCACGGCGACGTTCGACGCGTTGATCGGCATCTCGGAACTGAGACGCGGCGAGCTCGAGAACTGCGTGATGCATCCGAACGCCGACCGGTGCATCTTTCCGGTCTCGCGCGCGGGACAGCACGAGATGACGTCCGGCGCCGAGGCCGCGCTGGCTGCGCTTTCACGTGCACACGCCGGCCTTCCGGACGACCTCGAAATCCGATGGCTGCTCAACGTCACGGCCATGACGCTTGGACGATATCCCGAGGGCGTTCCTGCGGCGGCGTTGATCCCAAAGGACCGCTTCGCGTCGCCTGAGGATCCGGGGCGTTTCGTCGACATCGCGGCAGAGATCGGACTCAATCGCGTCGATCGAGCCGGAGGTCTCGTGCTGGACGACTTCAACGGCGACGGGCGCCTGGACGTCGCGATGTCGAGCGTGGATCCCTGCGAGCCGCTGCACCTCTACCTGCAGGCCGACGGGCATTTTCGCGACTCGACGCACGCGGGGCTTGACGATCAGCTCGGCGGCATCAACATGGTGCAGGCCGACTACGACAACGATGGGCGCCTCGACCTCTTCGTGATGCGCGGCGGCTGGGAAGGTCCCATTCGCAATTCGCTGCTGCACAACAACGGCGACGGAACCTTCACCGACGTCACCAAGGCGGCCGGCCTGCTCGAGTCGCCAAGCAGCACGCATTCGGCCGCCTGGGCAGACTACGACAACGACGGCTATCTCGACCTGATGATCGGACACGAACGCACGCCGAGCCGCCTGTTCCACAATCGCGGCAACGGGATGTTCGAAGACGTGACGCGTCGCGCCGGCATCGAAGTTACCGCGATCACAAAGGGTGTCGCCTGGGGCGACTACGACGGCGATGGCTACCCTGACCTCTACCTCTCGAACTTCGGCAGTCCGAACGTGCTCTACCACAACAGTGGCAACGGCACCTTCACAGACGTGACCGCCAAGATGGGCGTCGCGGGTCCGATTCTGAGCTTTCCCACGTGGTTCTTCGATTACGACAACGACGGCTGGCCGGATCTCTTCGTGGGGGATTTTGTCCCGTCAGTCGCCGAGATGGCCAAGGCGTACCTCGGAATTCCACCGAAGGCCGAGACGCTACGCCTCTATCACAACATCCACGGCGAGCGATTCAAAGACGTAACACGCCAGATGGGACTCGACCGCGTCACGATGACGATGGGCGCCAACTACGGCGACATCGACAACGACGGGTGGCTCGACATCTATCTCGGCACGGGTGCACCCTCGTTTGCCGCGCTCTCGCCGAACCTGCTCTTCCGCAATCATGACGGCGAGCGGTTCGTCGACGTGACAACGGCGAGCGGAACCGGTCACCTGCAGAAGGGCCACGGCGTGGGATTCGGCGATCTCGACGGCGACGGCGCGGAAGACATTGTCGTCAACATCGGCGGGTTCGTGCCGGCAGACGCGTATTCCCGGGCCGTCTTCCACAATCCGGGGCATCCGGGACATTGGATCACGCTGCAACTGGAGGGCGTCAGGACGAACCGCGCCGCGCTCGGCGTGCCGGTCACGATCGTGGCGCGCATGCCAGACGGCACGGAGCGCCGGATCTATCGCGTTGTTTCCAGCGGAGGCTCGTACGGCAGCTCGCCACTGGCCATGCACGTCGGCGTCGGCAGTGCCGAAAGCGTTCCCGAGGTCCAGATCTCGTGGCCGGTCAGTCGAAAGAAGCAGATCATCCGCGACCTGCCGCTCGATCGCGCCACGCACATCGTGGAGCCACGTCAGGACTCCACGCAGTGATCGGACGCTGCGGCGTGCGGTCGATCAAGGCTTGGGCTGCGTGGGGATTACCCCGCCGACAGCCTGGCTGCCCTGCTGCTTCGCCCGGGCTTTGATGTCGAGTCGCGCAAAGGTATCGCGCTCCTTCTGTGCATCGGCCAGCCGGCCGGCCTTCTGGTAGGCGCGCGCGAGCGTGAAATGCAGGCTCGGGCTGTCGTCGGCCAGCGCCACGCCGGCCTGCAATTGCTTGATGGCCTCGTCGGTCTCGTCGAGCTCGAGCAGCGTCTGGCCGTATGCCTGACGGGCCGCGAAATTGTCCGGCGCGACCTGTACGGCCTCGGACGCCCACGTCTTCGCGTTCGCCCAGTCCGATTGCTTGATGTACTCGAACGCCATCTGCAACATCGAGTGCACGCTGCCGGGGGAGACTTCCAGCTCCTTCTTGAACGCCTCGATGCCCGCGTCCGGATCCTCGTTCAGCAGCATGACGCCGAGCGCGTAGTGCGTGTTCGGCGTGTCCGGGTAGCGGCGCACCAGTTCCTCGAAGCTCTTGCGTGCCGCCGCCATTGCGTGGACGTACAGGTAGTAGGTCCCCTGCCCTGCCAGCAGCACCTGTTCGCGCCGATCCGGCTGCAGTTCGTCGGGCAGCAGCGGAATCCGCAGCGTGGACAGGCCAAGCGCCTCGATCACCTTCGGGTTGTCGTTGCCCTCGCCGGTGAACTCGCTCAGCACCTTCTGCGAAAGCTCGAACTGCTGGAATCGCGTCAGCAGGATCGCCGCGTGGTAGCGGACGACGGTGCCGAGCTCTTTGTTCGAGGCGACGTGCAGCTCGCGCGCCTTCATCAGGTCGCCGAGGGCCGGCTCGTATTTCTTCAGCTGAAATTCGCAGAGGCCGGCAAATGCCCAGGCGCCGGCGTTCTCGGGCTGGGCGGCAACCACCTTGAGGAACGCCTCTCGCGCGGGAGCCGGCTTCTCGAGCTCGTAATTCAGGGTGCCCAGATACCAGCGCCCTTCCACCCACCCCGGCTTGATCCTGAGCGCGCGCTCGTAGGCCGCAATTGCGGCGGGCAGTTGTCCGGCGTCCCGCAACGCATCGGCTCTCTTCGCCAGCTCCTCGAACGACGGCTGAGCAGCCGGCGGCGACGCACCCACCTGCTGAGCGCCGTCGGCGCTGAACGTCGGCGCGAACAGGACCACGACAATTAGGTGTGCGAGTCGATGCCACGAGCGGCGCATGGTTCTGCTCGCCATTGTAACGAGAACGTTACGGCTTATTAACCTTCGCAAGACGAAGACGCGATCTGCACGATTCACAGGGACTACTGCCATCGACTTTACAAATCCTTAACCGCACGAAAGAGTTCGTAATGAGAGGAAGTCGAACCGCGATGCTAGCGTCGATTTTCGAATGCGTTCGTCGGCGGCGTTGGTTTCGAGTGTTGCGCTGATTCTGGTTTGTTGCTTCGCTGAGATCGCTCCCCAGGCCGCACGCGAATCCCGGACATCCAGAGAGACGCAAAGTACCGCCCCAGGCGGAACCGCAGCGACGGAGACGGAAGCGCGCGCCGCGTGCAGCGTCTGTCATCTCTTTCCCCCGGCCACCATCCTTCCACGTTTTGCCTGGCGCGACGAAATCGCGCGCATGTCGCTCATCCGCAGCAATCAGCCACAGCCGGCCGGGCCCGCGGGCACCAGCGGACGGCTGGTGGTGTTGCCTCCGGACTTCGAGCGCGTCCTCCGGTACTACGAGTCGCTGGCCCCTGACGCGCTTCCTGCGCCCGCGCCGTGGCCGCGCGCCATGACCGGCACGTTCGTGAAGAGGGCGATGAACCCGCCACACGCGCCGCAGGGCCCGGCGGTCGCCAACGTACGATTGCTCGACGTCGATCACACCGGCAAGCTCGATCTCATTGCCTCCGACATGCGCTATGGCCTCGTGATGCGCGGTCAGCCCTACGCGTCGGATCCGACGCTGAACGTGATCGCGCAGCTGAACAATCCGTGCCACGTGGCGATGGTGGATTTCGACGGCGACGGCATCGAGGACTTCCTCGTCGCCGACCTCGGGAAGTTCCTCCCAGCCGATCACACTCAGGGCTCGGTCGTGCTGCTCCACGGCACGAAGGACGGCAAGTATCAGGAGATGGCCCTCGACGGCTGGCCCCGCGTCGCCGACGTCGAGGCCGCGGACTTCAACGGCGACGGCACGCTCGACCTCGCCGTGGCAGCGTTTGGGTGGCGCAAGGTCGGCAACCTGACGGTGCTCGAGAACCACACGACCGACTACACGCGGCCGTCCTTCATTCCCCGGCTGATCGATCCACGCCCCGGCGCTATCCACGCGATCCCGATCGACCTGAACAAGGACGGCAAGATGGACCTGGTCGTCGTCTTCGCGCAGCAGTTCGAGCAGGTCGTGGCGTTCATGAACAACGGCGGGCCCGCCGTCAGCTTCACGCCGCAAGTCATCTACACGGGACCGCACCCGAACTGGGGGTCGTCGGGCATTCAAGTCGTGGACCTCGACGGCGACGGCGACCTCGACGTTGTCCTCACCCACGGCGATACGTTCGACGATCAGATCATCAAGCCCTATCACGGCATCCAGTGGCTCGAGAACCGGGGAGCGTTCCCCTTCGTCGAGCACACGCTGGCCGACCTGCCTGGCGTGAGCCGCGCGGAAGCCGTGGACCTCGACGGCGATGGCGACCTCGATATCGTCGCCGCGACGTTCATCGCCGCCGGATCCAATATCGACGAAGCCACGCTGCCCTCCCTCGTCTGGCTGGAACAAACCTCGCGCGGCGTCTTCGCGAAACACACGCTCGAGGTCGGCAAGCCCTACCACGCGACGCTGGACGTCGGCGACTTCGATCATGACGGCGACATCGACATCGTCGTGGGCAACTTCCTGCTTCAGCCGAAGGACATGGACTGGGTCGACGTCTGGGAAAATCAGAAGTTCAGGCCCGAGAGCACTCGCTAGACGGCTGGGCCCGCGCGCGGGCCGTCCGCAAGCGCTGTGCTAGCATCGAGTCGATGGCGGGTCTGCGCGCAGCGCTCCCGGGTCTCGCGCTTCTCCTTCTCCTCGGCGCCGGCACCGCGATTCGATATCCTCCGGTCACGCACGCCCAGTCCCAGCCTGGCGCACCGCCCGCGCCTCGCGGAACCGAGGCTGAGGCCCGCGCCCTCTGCAGCGTGTGCCATCTCTTTCCGCCGCCTGACATCCTTCCGAAGTACGCGTGGCGTGACGAGATCGCGCGGATGTCGCTCATCCGGAGCAACCAGCCACAACCGTTCGGGCCGGCCGGCACCAGCGGGCGGATGACGCTGCTCCCCGAGGACCTGGCCCGCGTCCTCGCGTACTACGAGCGAATGGCGCCTGATCGGCTGCCCCATCCAGCCCCCTGGCCGGCGGCCGACCCGCTGAAGTTCGTGCGCCGGCCGATGAACCCGACCGGCCTCCCTCCCGCGCCGGCAGTCGCGAACGTCCGCTTGTTCGACGTCGATGGCGACGGCCTGCTCGAAGTCATCGCGGCAGACATGCGCTACGGCCTCGTGCTGCAGGGCAAGCCCTACGCTCCGGACAGCAAGGTGCAGGTCCTGGCCCAGTTGAACAATCCGAGTCACGTACAGATGGTCGATTTCGATCACGACGGGATTCCAGATCTTCTCGTGGCGGACATGGGCGAGTTCCTCCCGCAGGATCACACGCACGGCTCGGTCGTGCTGCTGCACGGCACGAAAGACGGCCACTACGAACAGCTCGGGCTCGACGGCTGGCCGCGCGTCGCCGACGTCGAAGCCGCGGACTTCAACGGCGACGGCACGCTCGACCTGGCCGTCGCGGCGTTCGGCTGGCGCAAGGTCGGCAACCTCACGGTGCTCGAGAACCATACGACCGACTACGCCCACCCGTCGTTCGAGGCACGCCTGATCGACCCGAGGCCCGGCGCCATCCACGCCATCCCGGTCGATCTCAACAAGGACGGCAAGATGGATCTTGTCGTCGTCTTCGCCCAGCAGTTCGAGCAGGTGGTCGCCTTCATGAACAGCGGCGGCCCGCAGGTGTCGTTCACGCCACAGGTGATCTACACCGGACCGCACCCGAACTGGGGCTCCTCGGGCATCCAGGTCGCCGACCTCGACGGCGACGGCGATCTCGACGTGCTGCTGACGCACGGCGACACCTTCGACGACACGATCGTCAAGCCCTATCACGGCATCCAGTGGCTCGAGAACACGGGCGCGTTCCCGTTCGTCGAGCACACTCTGGCCGAGATGCCCGGCGTGAGCCGCGCGGAGGCCGTCGACCTCGACGGCGACGGGGACCTCGACATCGTCGCGTGTGCGATGATCGCGGGCGGGTCCGAGGAGAACGAGGCGAACCTACCCGCGCTCGTCTGGATCGAGCAAGTGCGGCCCGGACAGTTCGTCCGCCACACGTTGGAGATGGGCAACCCGCGCCACGCGTCCTTCGCCGCGGGTGACTTCGACCACGACGGGGACGTCGACATCGTCGTGGGGAATTTCCTGATCCACCCGACGCCGATGGACTGGCTCGAGGTGTGGGAAAACCGTCGAATCACGGCACCGGGCCGCTCGCGGTGAGAAGCGGCTGGCGGGTGTCGGCCGCCGCCGGTCTGGCGGCGATTGGACTCTGGGCCACGATGACGGCCGTCGGCGTCGGCCACGATGCGCGCCAGACCGCGCAGACGGCTCCTGCGGCGCCTATCGCCACCGAAGCCGACGTGAAGGTCGCCTGCGGCGGCTGCCATTCGGTGCCGCCGCCCGACATCCTTCCGCGCAGCGCGTGGCGCGCAGAAATCGCGCGGATGATGCTCATCCGCGAGGGCCGCCCCGAGCCGGTCGGCCCCGTGGGCACGTCGACCAGGATGGTGCTGCTCTCCGACGACCTCCTGCGAGTCTGGCGCTACTACAACCAGCACGCGCCCGACCAACTGCCGCCGGCCACGCCGTGGCCGGCAGCCGACGCCAGCGGGTTCGCCCGCCGCGGTTACTCGCCCGTCAACGCCCCCCCACTGCCGGCCATCTCGCACGTGCGCGCGCTGGACCTCGCCGGCGACGGCAAGATCGAGGTCGTCGGCAGCGACATGCGGCAGGGCTTCCTGGTCGCGGGGCGCGCCGGCGATCCTGCTTGCCGCCTGCGTGTCCTCGGCCAGGCCGTCAACCCTTCGAACTTCCAGATCGGCGATCTCGACGGCGACCGCCGGCCCGATCTCTTCGTCGCCGATCTCGGCAGTTTCCAGCCCGAAGACCACACTCGTGGCGCCGTGATGTGGCTCCGCCGCACGGCGACCGGCTATTCGCCGTTCCGGCTCGAAGGGTGGCCGCGCGTCGCGGATGTGGAGCAGGCCGACCTGAACGGAGACGGCAAGCCGGATCTGGTCGTGGCCGCCTTTGGCTGGCGCAAGGTCGGAAACCTCTCGGTGCTCGAGAACCGGACGACCGACTATGCGCACCCCTCGTTCGTGACGCACGTCATCGATCCGCGGCCCGGAAGCATCCACGCGATTCCCGTCGACATGAACGGCGACGGCAAGCTCGACATCGTCGCGCTCTTCTCGCAGCAGTTCGAACAGGTGGTCGTCTACACGAACACCGGCAACTTCACGTTCACGCCGGCGCCAATCTATACCGCGCCGCATCCCAACTGGGGCTCCACGGGCATCCAGGTCGTGGATCTCGACGGCGACGGCGACCTCGACGTGCTGATGACGCACGGCGACACGTTCGACGATCAGATCCTGAAGCCGTACCACGGCATCCAGTGGCTCGAGAACAAAGCGGACGGCACGTTCGTCGAGCACCCGATTGCGGAGATGCCCGGCGTCATGCGCGCGCTCGCAGGGGACCTCGACGGCGACGGCGACCTCGACATCGTCGCGTGCGCGCTGGTCGCGCAACCCGTCGATGCCCGGGACCAGCCAGGGACTCCATCGCTCGTCTGGCTGGAGCAGACATCCAAAGGCGTGTTCGTGAAGCACACGCTCGAAAGCAAGCCTCCCCGCCACGCCACGCTGGACCTGGCCGACGTCAACGGCGACGGCGCGCTCGACATCGTCGTCGGGAACTTCTTCGTCGGAAACGAAGGACTGCCGTGGATCGAGGTGTGGGAGAACCGGCGGAGACATTGACGGTTGCGGAATTGCGGATTGCGGATTGCGGATTGCGGATTGCGGATTGCGGATTGAAGAAAGCTACAACCCGCAACCAACAACCCGCAACCAACAACCGCTAGTGGGTATCGTGCTGCATGGGCGGCATGTCGTGCTTAAGGGTGAGCTGCTTCGGGTGCCGCAAGGTGAACGCCTTGTCGAACTCGCGAATCTCCAGATACGAGTCCACTGGCACGTCCTTGAACACCTGCGTCGTCCGGCTCGTCGGCCATTCGATTTCGAGCGACTCGACGGTCGCCGGCCCCAGCCCGATGTGCTGCGTGAAGCTGTTGGCGCCGAAGGAGCCGCCGCTGGTCACCTCGCGGTAGCGCAGCGGTGACCCCTCGATGTTGCCGGTGAGGTGCACGCGTATTTTCGCGCCGACCGCCGGCCGGTTCGTTTTCACGCCGACGAGCTTCACCGAAAGCCAGTGGTTCGAGCCGCCCGCGCCCGGGTTTTCGTAGAGCGCCTCGCCGTAGTTGTCGCCCGGCACGGCGCCACCCACGTTCAGCAGCACGTCCTCGTCGCCGTCGTTGTCGATGTCCACGAAGGAGATGCCGTGCCCCTTCTGCAGGTGGCCGGTCCCGGTGGTCTCGGTGACGTCCACGAATCGCTTTCCCTCGACGTTCTTCAGCATCACGTTGGGCATCAGCGCCGCGAACGACGGCGTGCCCGTCCCCAGATACATGTCGAGATACCCGTCGTTGTCGAGATCCCCGAAGTTGGCGCCCATCGCCGGGACGACGCGGTCGAGGCCGACGGATTTGGTGACGTCGGTGAACGTGCCGTTGCCGTTGTTGTGGTACAGCTCCATCGTCTCAGCCAGCGCGGGCATGTGCAGGTAATACTTCACGAG
>JBKPSY010000130.1:0-12005 GCA_046735235.1 Acidobacteriota bacterium
GTCCGTACGCGTTTCGAAGTCTCGACACACGGGATACGACAGCTCCGAGCCGTCGCCCATTCCGCCGCCAAAGCTCTCCGATCCGTCCGCGGGTCTCAATTGCACGAGCGCCTGCGGGTCCTTCACCGGCATTGCGCGCAAGACGACCTGGTCGAGCAGCGTGAACACGGCCGCGTTGGCGCCGATGCCGAGAGCCACCGACAGCACCGCCACCGTTGTGAAGAGCGGCGACTTGCGCAGGCTGCGAGCGGCGAAGTGCAGGTCGCTGAACAGGATCACGAGGCTGTCTCCAGGAGGATGTCCGGACGACTCCAGGGGCAACTCCTGTGCCACGGCCGGAGGGCAGCTCCGCACGGGTACGACAGGCACGAACGCGGCCTCAGGTGTTCGAAGTCGGGACGTGCATGCGCGGAAACGGGTCAGTCTGCCCGGCGCAGGGCGCCGTGAGCGTCGAGCTTCAGCGGTGGCAGGTACGACGACCTTGCGCCACGCGTCCACCAGGCGCCATTCGCGCTGGCCGTCGTCCAGTCCGTGAAGCGGTAGTCGTAGAGGTTCGCCCTGATATATCGCGGCGCGTGATCGCTCCAGGGCCCGGGTGCGAGAAGCGCACGCACCGGCGGCGATCCTTCGAGCAGCCGTCGCGCTATGGCCACTACCAGCCGGTCGCTCGACGGGTCGCTGAGCGCCGCGAACCACATCTGCCAGTCGAGGCGCGGGTGATATGGCGCCACCCACGGCGGAGGACGTCGGTCATCACCGGGTTTTTGATAGAACACGTACGACGTCCATGTCGTGCCGTCATCGCTGCCTTCGAGGTCGATCTCAGGTCGCGTCGTAGTCATCACCGCGAACAGACCGTAGCCGCTCGAGAGCCGCAATGGCTCGAGGCCGGCTTCCACGACGGCGATGTTCGACGGCAGCGCGCCTCCGCGCGCCTCCCAGAACGTGGCGGCGTTCACGAACACGACGATCGCCACGCCGACCCGGACGGGCCAGCCGCGCCAACCGGACGGGGGACCTGGAAGCAGCCGCCGTGCGCGTCCCACGAAGCGCCTCGGAATGCCAGTGAGCACCGTCTGGTCGTCGAGCAGCCAGAGCACGAGCGCAGTCGTCAACAGGTTGAAGAACGTGTAGTTCCCTGTGAGGAAGATGAGGCACTGGAAGGCGACCGTGATGCCGGCTCCAATCGCCTGCAGGCGTCGCGGGCCGAAGTACATGAACGGCACCAGCGTCTCGACGACGAGTGTCCCGGCCGTCATGCCGTGGAGCACGGCTGCCGGCAGCTGATGCACGTACCAGGAAATCGGGGTCGGAAGCGGCTGCGTCTCGAAGTGATACGTGAGCGCCGTGAGATTGCGCCAGGCGAGGTCGCCGCTCATCAGCTTCACGACGCCCGACATGAACATGAGGCGAAAGAGCAGCCAGCGATAGAGCCACGCAAGGGCAGTTGGCCACGCCGAGGTCAGGATCGCCAACGCGCCGGCCTCGAGCAGCAGCGAGTCCCACTGGAATGACAGGAATTCCTGGCCGACGCCAACGACGGAGAGATAGGCGATCCAGCAGAGCACCAACGCCGGCGTGGTGAGACGATCGACGACCACGAGCGTTGCGGCCAGCGCCCCGAGACCGCACACCAGCAGGAGCGCTGGCGTCGAGGCGCTCCACCAGAACACCGTGGGGACGAACCAGTACACGCCTGTGCCGTAGGCCCGCTGCACGGCCTCCAGGAACTCGCCGGCCGGCAGGATGCCGCGGGGGCCGATCAGCCCGTCGATCTGAGGAAGCAGCGACAGGAACGCGATGCAGTAGACCGCGCCGAGAATACGGAGAAACGCCCACGCCGCAACCGGCCCTGAACGCGCGACGGGCCACGATGTCGAGATCGGCGTGTCCACGACGCCGGCAGTCTATCGCACGGATGCCGAGGACTGGTCCACCTCGAACCGCGCAAGCACCCCGCGCGAGAACGACACGAACCAGACGTTTCCGTCGGGTCCGCCTTTGAGCTGCGTAGTCAAGCCGACCCCGTCGGCGAATGGCTGTAAGGCCGGCGTGCCCTCTCCATCCAGGCCGAGCGACCACACGTGACCCTGGATCAAGTCGGCGAAGAACAACCGCTGCCGATACGCGTCCGGGTAGTTGCTCTGCGAGCCCGGCACGGCGCCCAGGATGATCGCCTCGCTGAGGCCATCATGCGGGTACGTGTACGCCGGGGGGAGGTAGTGCGTCTCCGCGACGCGCGACCGGCGCGGCGGACGCCTCGAATTCACGTTCGCGGGTACGTTGCTCGACGCCAGCAGCGCGGCGTCGGCATCGTCTCCGAGCGCCTCGCGCCCGCTGCCGGTGAGCTCGGGGCCCTCGAACCACGGCCATCCATAGTTGCCGCCGCGCGTGACGATGTTCACCTCCTCCCACGCGTTCTCGCCGACGTCTCCAACGAGAAGGCGGCCGCGGTCGTCGAAGGTGAACTTCCAGGGATTGCGAAATCCGAGGCTCCATACTTCGCCGCGTGCGCCAGGCACACCCACGTACGGGTTGTCGCGGGGCACCGAACCGTCCGCGGCAATGCGCAGGACTTTTCCGGACAGGCTGTTGAGATCCTGCGCGTGCACAGCGAACTGTCCGCCGTCGCCCGTCGTGAGGTACAGGTAGCCGTCGGGCCCGAACGCCATGCAGCCCGCGTTGTGAAAGCCGGCATCGGAGGGGATGCCGTCGAGGATCACGGTTTCACTGTCGGGGTCGACGGCATCACCGGCAAGCGTGAATCGCGAGACCCGATTCTTCGGTCCCGGGTAGGGCTGATTCTCCGCAGCAGCACGCGACGCCTGATCGCACGCCGGCCCCACGCAGGACTGCGGCGACGTCGTGTAGTAGACGTAGATGTAACCGTTTTGATCGAAATTCGGATCCACGGTCACGCCGCTCACGCCGCGTTCGTTTTCTTCGCTGGGCTGCAGTGTGAGCATTGCCGATGGCAGAGGTCTGCCTTCGACGACCAGGAAGAGCCGTCCGTCCTTTTGAGTGACGATGATGCGGCCGTCGGGCAAGAACGCAAACGAGGTCGGATCGGTCAGGCCCGACATGACGACGTTCTCGCGGAATCCCGGGATGACCGTCGTCTGGGCGGCAGCCGTGCGAGCGCCGAGTACGGGCGCAAGAAAGCAGAAGGAAAGGACGAGTCTGCGCATGAGCACTCCGGAGGAGGTTCCGATGTGCTCATCACACCTCAATGGCGCGTTCTTACGCGCGGATTGTGAATGTTAAATGTTTGTGTGTGTCGGATTCTTGCGAATGTTAACGACGGCTGCGAGTCGGCAATAGAAGAGGATAGGCCGTCTACAAGGGCCAGCGGCCCTGATAGCCGGTGAGCTGCTCGAGCGTCTCGACCTCGCCCTCCAGTTCGGTCACGAGGCGCCGAAAACCGGGAGAGGCCGCGTCCGCCCTGGCCCGAAACACCGTCACGAGCCCGCGATAGTAGCCGACGGTCCCCTGCATGCCGGCGTCGGGACTGAACCGCGACCAGAGATCGTCGCCGAGAAGGCGATAGTCACGGACGATCGCTCGGACGTTGTGCAGCTTGTCGCACGCCGAGACCAGCAGCGTGGAGGCGTCTACGGCCGCCACGTGCGCGACATACGCGTGCTTCCGCTCGCGCCACGGCCTCCGTGGCACCTCGTCGCTGTCGGTGCAGCCTTCCACGATTTCGAGGACGGTGGCGCCGAAGTGCTCGCCGATCAGCCGCCGTACGCCAGCGGCTCCAAGGTCGGGCGGCGCGTCCTCGATTGCGTCGTGAAGCAACGCCGCGATGGCTTCGTCTTCGGTGGCGCCGAAGTCGAACGCCAGCGCCGTGACGCCCAGCAGGTGGGCCACGTACGGAGGCCCTTTGCCCTTCCGCCGTTGTCCGGCGTGCAGTTCGGCCGCGAGGACGAGCGCCTCGGTGAAGCGGCGGCCGATCTTGCGGCGTTCATCGGGAACGAAAGGACCGGATAGCGTCATGCCAGGATGCCCGGCGGGTACTCGGTAGCCTTCGTCATTCTGTCACGCCGGCCGGTATAATCAACGGTTCATGCTCGTCGCGCGACGGCTCATCGTGACCGGACGGGTGCAGGGCGTCGGCTTCCGGTATTTCACACGCGACGCGGCACGGCTCGAGGGCCTGCGGGGCACGGTGCGCAACCTTGACGACGGCAGGGTCGAAGTCGAGGTGGAGGGCGACGCCGAGGCCGTCCTGCGCTTCGAGCACACCATCCGGCGCGGGTCGACAGGATCGCGCGTGGACGACGTGAGCGTGCACGAATCACCACCGTCCGGACGCTTTCATGATTTCCGCATACTGCCGTAGCCAGCCGGCCGAACCAAGGAGGCGACACTCGATGACGACCACGCTCAAGGCGAGGATCCGCAACGTGCCCGACTTTCCGAAGCCGGGCATCCTTTTCTACGACATCACGACGCTGCTGCGCGACCCGGAGGGGTTCCGCGACGTGATCGGCGCGCTCACCGCCCCGTTCCTGGACAAGGGCATCGACGTCGTGGTGGGCATGGAAAGCCGCGGATTCATCCTGGGCGGCGCCGTCGCCGATCGCCTCGGCGCTGGCTTCGTGCCGGTCCGCAAGCCCGGAAAGCTTCCTGCGGCGACCGCCAGGGAAAGCTACGCGCTCGAATACGGCACCGACTCGCTCGAGGTGCATGAGGACGCCGTGACGAAGGGGCAGAACGTGCTGATCGTCGACGACGTGATTGCCACCGGCGGCACGGCGAAAGCCACGTCCGCGCTCGTCCGTCGCCTCGGGGGCAACGTGCACGCGCTGGCGTTCCTGATCGAGCTCGAGTTTCTGAACGGACGCAAGCAGCTGGCCGGCGAACAGATCTTCTCGGTGCTGCAATACTAGGAAGGGGACATCGACGCGGAACGGAGGAAAAGCATGCCCTGTCTGCTGACGCTGGTCGCGCTGAGCGCGCCGCGGCTGGTCATCGCGCTGCTGTGGCTGTTCAGCTCGTGGTTCACGGGCATCTTCTCGACAGGGCTGATGATCCTCCTCGGGTTCATCTTCCTGCCGACGACGCTGCTCTGGTACTCCGCCGTGCAGCACTGGTTCGCCGGCCAGTGGACGTTCTGGCCGGTGGTCGGGATCGTGATCGCACTCGCGATCGACGTCTCACCGATCTCGGCGCGGCGAAACGCGCGGTAGGTCCGATCGCCGCCGGCGGGGTCCAGGCTCGTCGATGAGCAGGTGCAGCAGCGCCACGCAGTCGACGGGCTTCACCAGGTGATGGTCGAACCCGGCAGTGGCCGCTCGGCCATAGTCCTGTCCGGGGCCATAACCAGACACCGCGACGAGCATGAGGTCGTCGCCGCCGGGCTGATTTCGGAGCTCCGCAGCGACCTGATACCCATCCAGCACCGGCAGCCCGAGATCCATCAGCACGATGTCGGGCCGCGCCTCCGCTGCGCGCGCCAGCGCGACCTGCCCGTCGTGGGCCAGGACGACGTTGAAGCCGGCTGTCTCCAGCAGCATCCCCAACGCGCTGGCGGCGTCCACGTTGTCATCCACCACCAGGACGCGCTTGTTGCGCGCCTTGCTCGACGTGCCGAGCAGGCCGTTCGGGCCAGGCTCCGCGAGCGGCTCCGCTGTGGTGGCCGGCAGCGTCACGATGAACTCAGCGCCGCGCCCAGGGCCGTCACTGCGCGCTGCGACGGTTCCCCCGTGCAGCTCGGTGAGCCGCCGTGCCAGCGAGAGCCCGATCCCGAGGCCGCCATGTGCGCGATCGAGGCTGGTGTGTCCCTGGACGAACAGATCGAAGATGCGATCCGCGACGGCGGGATCGAGGCCGATGCCGGTGTCGCGGACGCTGACGACGACGCGTTCTTCCTCGTAGCTGGCGGCAATCGTGATGACGTCGCCGTCGTGGCTGTATTTGATGGCGTTGGTGAGGAGATTCACGAAGACCTGCTCGAGACGCGTCGTGTCGCCGATGACGCAGATGGCGCCCGCGGAAGGGATGTGCTGCACCAATTTCTGATTCCTGGCGTCGGCATCCGGTAGCACGGCATCGATCGCACGCTGAAGGACGCCCGTGAGGTCGAGGCGATCGCGCCGCAGCTCGATCTTGCCGAGGCGGACGCGCGAGGCGTCCATCAGGTCGTCGATCAGCTTCGAGAGCTGGCCGACCTGCCGGCTGATCACGTCCATGCTCCACTCCCGCTTGTTTTCGAGACCGGGCGACCGCGCCACGAGTGCCGCGTTGCCGATCGCGGCAAGCGGGTTGCGTAGCTCGTGGGCGAGCATCGCGAGGAACTCGTCTTTCCGGCGGTCGGCGTCGAGCAGTTGCTCTTCGGTCTGCTTGCGGGCCGTGATGTCTTCGACCGTGCCGACGTGCCCGACCGATTCGCCATGCGCGGCGAGGATCGGACTGGCCTTCACGTAGAGCCAGCGCTTCGGCTCGTCGCGCCGGCGCGTGATCGCCTCCTCGTGGGACCAGCCGCGTCCTTCGTGCAACGCCTCCCGCCACGACGCCAGCAGCGGTGCTGCCCGGCCGGGACTGACGGCTTCCGCCCATCCGAACCCGAGTGCGTCGACGTCGGCCTGGCCGGTAGTGGGCTCCCAGAGCGGGCTCACGTAGACGCAACGCCCGGTGGCGTCGAGCTGGAAGATTGCGACCGGCGCCGACGTGCACAGCACGCGAAAGCGATCCTCGCTCTCGCGCAGCGCCGACTCGGCCTGGTGCCGCAGCAGTTCCTCGGCCTCGCGCAGCTGCTCGGCCTGCCGCTTGACCTCGGCGCGCTTCTGAAACAGATCGGCGAAGACGCCGACCTTCGCGCGAAGGATGGCGGGGTCGACTGGCGACTGGATGAAGTCCACCGCGCCGAGCGAATACGCCCGGCTCAGTTGCGTCTCGCCAGCGTAGGCCGTCACGAAAAGGATCGGCGTGTGCGCCGAGAGCGGCCGGGCGCGAATCAAGGCCGCGGCCTCGAAACCGTCCATGTCGGGCATGTTGACGTCGAGGAGGATGGCTGCGAACTCGTCGTCGAGCACCGCGCGAAGCGCCTCGCGCGCCGAGCGGACGCCCACCACCTGGATCGAGCCGTCGTCGAGGACGGCTTCGAGCGTCACGAGATTCTGCGGCGTGTCGTCGACGACGAGGACCTTGACGCCTTCCATCGCGGCCTACCGGTGCAACCAGCTGCGGAAGACCGACAGCAGCTGTTCGCTGTCCACCGGCTTGGGGAGGTAGTCCCATGCCCCGGCTTCGATGCACTTTTCGCGGTCGCCCTTCATGGCCTTGGCGGTCACGGCGACAATCGGAAGCTGCTTGAAGGTCGGAATCCGGCGAATCGCGCGGATCGTGTCGTACCCGTCCATGTCGGGCATCATGATGTCCATCAGCACGATTTCCACGCCGGGCGTGGCCCGCAGCTTCTCAATGCCTTCCCTGCCGTTCTCGGCGGAGATGACCGACATCTGGCAGCCTTCGAGCACCGTCGTCATCGCGAAGATGTTCCGGATGTCGTCGTCGACGATGAGCACCTTGCGGCCGGCGAGGACAGTGTCTCCACCATACAGGCGCTCGAGCGTGCCCCGGCCCGTCGGCGTCAGGGCCGTCAACGGCCGATGCATGAGCAACGCCGTGGCGTCGAGGAAGCGCTCTGGCGACTGCGCCACTCGCACTGTGCGGTGGGCCGCCAGACGCTTCAACTCGGCCTCGGCGCGCTTCGACAACCCCTCCGGCGCGAACACGGCAACGGGAACCTGCGTGCGCGTCGACTTCGCCATCGCCGCCAGCGCCTTTTCGCAATCGGCCGCATCGATCGCCACGCAGTCCACGTGGCCGCGATCGACGAGGGCGAGCGCGTCACGCCACGTCGCGGCAGAGTGCACGACCGCCTGCGAGTCCGCGGCCGCGCCCGCGAGCCGGTGGCGGGCGACGTCATTCGGGCCGAGCACGACCAGCGTCGGCTGCTCTCGAGAAACCCGCTCTGCGAAGGCGTCGAACACGACGTTCAACGAGTCGCGCGTGTGCACCGGTTTCGTCAGCACCCCGATGGCGCCGAGCTGCAAGGCCCGTTCGGTGTTCTCCTCGGTCGTGATGACGTACACCGGGATATGGCGCGTGGCGAGATCGTGCTTGAGGCGATCGAGCACGTGCCAGCCGTCGATGTCCGGCAGGCAGATGTCGAGCGTGATTGCATCGGGCTGGCGCTCGCGGGCCAGCGCGATGGCTGCGGCGCCGAAAGCGGTCGACATCGCCTTGTAACTGCGCTCGCGGGCGAGGTCCATGAGGACGCCGGCGAACCCCAGATCGTTGTCCACGACCAGCAGGACCCGGTCCCCGGGGACGATGGCATCCCGATCGTCGGCGGCTGGAGCAGGGGAGTCGGCAGCCGCCGCCACGGGCGTCTGGCCGATCGGCACGACAACGGACGGCGGAACGGCCGATTCGGTCGGCTCGATGACCACACTGCGGCCCCGCGCCCTCGAGGCCGTTTGCGGGAGCAAGAGCGTGAACGTGCTGCCGCGGTCAGGGCTGCTGTTCAGGACCAGCTCGCCGCCAAGCAGACGCGCAAGCTCGCGGCTGATGGCCAGGCCCAGACCGGTGCCGCCGTATTTCCGGCTCGTGCTGCCGTCCGCTTGCTGGAACGCCTCGAAGATGATCTGCTGCTTCTCCGCTGAAATCCCGATGCCGGTGTCGACCACCGAGATGGCCATCACCGATCGGGCGCGGCTCAACGCGTCGTTTTCGGTGCTCCAGCCTTCGCGAGCGGGGTGGATGAGGAGCCTCACGGATCCGCGTTCGGTGAACTTGAAGGCGTTCGAGAGCAGGTTCTTCAGGACCTGCTGCAGGCGCTTCGGATCGGTCTCGATGGCGCGCGGCAACCTCGGGTCGATGTCGATCGTGAACTCGAGCCGTTGCGCCTCGGCGACGTGCCTGAACGTCCGCTCGACGTAGGTGCGCAGATGGTCGAGCGGATAGTCTTCCATGTCCACGACCACCGTGCCCGATTCGATCTTCGACAAGTCGAGGATGTCGTTGATGAGCGTGAGCAGGTCGTTGCCCGACGCATGAATCGTCTGCGCGAACTGCACCTGTTTGGCGGACAGGTTGCCGCTCGGGTTGCGTGAAAGCTGGTCGGACAGGATCAGGAGGCTGTTGAGCGGGGTCCTGAGCTCGTGCGACATGTTCGCCAGGAACTCCGACTTGAACTTCGAGGTGAGCGCCAGCTGCTTGGCCTTCTCCTCGAGCGCCTGCCGCGCCTGCTCGACCTCGGCGTTCTTCCGCTCCACTTCGACGTTCTGCTCGGCAAGCAACTCGGCCTTCTCTTCGAGCTGCTGGTTCGTCCCCTGCAATTCCTGCTGCTGCAGCTGCAGCTCGCGCGCGAGCGACTGCGACTGCTTGAGCAGGTCCTCGGTGCGCGTGTTCGCTTCGATCGTGTGCAGGACGATGCCGATGCTTTCCATCAGCTGGTCGAGGAAGGCGTGGTGCATCGTGTTGAAGCGATCGAGCGACGCCAGCTCGAGCACGCCCTTGACCTGGCCTTCGAACAGGATCGGCAGGACGACGAGATTGACGGGCGGAGCCTGGCCGAGGCCCGACGAAATCTTCAGGTAGTCGGGCGGCACGGTCCGCAGCTCCAGCTTCCGGCGGTCCACGGCGCACTGCCCGATGAGGCCTTCGCCCAAGTCGAGGCGCATCGCGAGCGCGTCGTGCGCCTGATGCGCGTAGCTCGCCAGCAAACGCAGCCCCGCGCGGTCCTCCGCCGTGTCGAGGACGTAGAGCACGCCCTGCTGCGCCGAGACGACCGAGGCGAGCTCGGACAGCACCATCCGCCCGACGGTGAGCAGGTCGCGCTGGCCCTGCAACATGCGTGAGAACTTCGCGAGGTTGGTCTTCAGCCAGTCCTGTTCGGCGTTCTTGTCGGTGGTGTCCTTGAGGTTGCGGATCATCTCGTTGATGTTGTCTTTGAGAGCCGCCACCTCCGCCTGGGCCTCGACCTGAATCGATCGCGTCAGGTCGCCCTTCGTGACTGCCGTCGCGACTTCCGCGATTGCGCGGACCTGCGTCGTCAGGTTTGCCGCGAGGCCGTTGACGTTGTCGGTGAGGTCCTTCCACGTGCCGGCGGCGCCCGGGACGCTCGCCTGGCCACCGAGCTTGCCCTCGACGCCAACCTCGCGCGCGACGGTCGTGACCTGGTCCGCGAAGGTCGCCAGCGTCTCGATCATCCCGTTGATGGTGTCGGAGAGCTCGGCGATCTCGCCTTCGGCCTCGACCGTGAGCTTGCGCGTGAGGTCGCCGTTGGCGACCGCCGTCACGACGTCCGCGATGCCGCGCACCTGGCTCGTGAGGTTGCCAGCCATGAAATTGACGTTGTCGGTCAGGTCCTTCCACGTGCCCGACACACCGGGGACGACCGCCTGGCCGCCGAGCTTGCCTTCGGTGCCGACCTCGCGCGCGACGCGCGTGACCTCCGCGGCGAAGGACCGCAACTGGTCGACCATCGTGTTGATGACGTTCTTGATCTGCAGGATCTCGCCGCGGACATCGACCGTGACCTTCTGCGTCAGGTCGCCGCTGGCGATCGCGGTGGCGACCTTCGACACGTCGCGCAACTGCACCGTGAGGTTGCCGGCCATCAGGTTGACGTTGTCGGTAAGGTCCTTCCAGATCCCGGCGACGCCGGGGACGACGGCCTGGCCGCCGAGCTCGCCGTCCGTGCCGACCTCGCGGCCGACGCGCGTGACTTCCGCGGCGAACGCCGACAGCTGGTCGACCATCGTGTTGACGGTGTTCTTCAGCTCGAGTATCTCGCCCTGGACATCGACGGTGATCTTCTTCTTCAGGTCACCGCGGGCGACCGCGGTCGTGACTTCGGCGATGTTCCGCACCTGGCTCGTGAGGTTGCCGGCCATCGAGTTGACGCTGTCGGTGAGGTCCTTCCACGTGCCGGCGACGCCTTTGACGACGGCCTGGCCACCGAGCTTGCCTTCGGTGCCGACCTCGCGCGCCACGCGCGTGACCTCCGCCGCGAACGACGAGAGCTGATCGACCATCACGTTGATGGTGTTCTTCAGCTCGAGGATCTCGCCCTGGACGTCGACCGTGATCTTCTTCGTGAGGTCACCGCGCGCGACGGCGGTCGTGACCTCGGCGATGTTTCGGACCTGGCCGGTCAGATTGCCCGCCATCGAGTTGACGTTGTCGGTAAGGTCCTTCCAGGTTCCCGAAACGCCTGGGACCATGGCCTGGCCGCCGAGCTTGCCTTCGGTGCCAACCTCGCGCGCGACGCGCGTGACCTCCGCGGCGAAGGACCGCAGCTGGTCGACCATCGTGTTGATGACGTTCTTGATCTGCAGGATCTCGCCGCGGACATCGACCGTGACTTTCTGCGTCAGGTCGCCACTGGCGATGGCGGTGGCGACCTTCGACACGTCGCGCAACTGGACCGTCAGGTTGCCGGCCATCAGGTTGACGTTGTCGGTGAGGTCCTTCCACGTGCCGGCCACGCCGGGCACCACGGCTTGGCCGCCCAGCTCGCCGTCGGTGCCGACCTCGCGCGCGACGCGTGTGACTTCCGCCGCGAAGGACGAAAGCTGATCGACCATCGTGTTGACGGTGTTCTTCAGCTCGAGGATTTCGCCCTGGACGTCGACCGTGATCTTCTTGGTGAGGTCGCCGCGCGCGACGGCGGTCGTGACGGTCGCGATGTTTCTGACCTGGCTGGTCAGGTTGCCGGCCATGAAGTTGACGTTGTCGGTGAGATCCTTCCACGTGCCCGCGACGCCGGGGACGCTGGCCTGGCCTCCCAATTTGCCTTCGCTGCCGACCTCGCGCGCCACGCGTGTCACTTCCGCGGCGAACGACGACAGCTGGTCGACCATCGTGTTGACGGTGTTCTTCAGCTCGAGGATCTCGCCCTGGACGTCGACGGTGATCTTCTTCGTCAGGTCGCCGCGGGCGACGGCGGTCGTGACGGCCGCGATGTTCCTCACCTGGCTCGTGAGGTTGCC
>JBKPSY010000131.1:0-13963 GCA_046735235.1 Acidobacteriota bacterium
GTCCAGGCCCCACTCGAACGGCCGGACCACTCGATCCTTCGAGACGTCGGCCAGCCTGCGTTCCCAGTTGTGAAAGAACAACGACAGCATCAGCGCGCGTCAACCCGCAACCGGCAACCCACAATCATCAATTCTTCCAGGCCATGTCGAGCGACTTGACGAGGAACGCGTAGATGTCGGCCCGCTCGTCGATGATCTTGCTCGTGGGTTTGCCGGCGCCGTGGCCGGCCTTGGTCTCGATGCGGATCAGCACCGGCGCCGGGCCCGCCTGCGCGGCTTGCAGCGTCGCGGCGAACTTGAAGCTGTGTGCCGGCGCCACGCGATCGTCGTGGTCCGACGTCGTGACGAGCGTCGGCGGATAGGACGTGCCGGCCTTGATGTTGTGGAGCGGCGAGTACTTCAACAGCGTCTCGAAATCGGCCTGCACCGCCGGGTCGCCATAGTCCGATTTCCACGCCCAGCCGATCGTGAACTTGTCGAACCGCAGCATGTCCATGACGCCGACGGCGGGGACGGCCGCGCCGAAGAGATCCGGCCGCTGCGTGAGGCACGCGCCGACCAGCAACCCGCCGTTGCTGCCGCCGGAGATGGCGAGCTTTGGCGTCGACGTGTACTTCTCGCGGATCAGATATTCGGCCGCCGCGATGAAGTCGTCGAAGACGTTCTGCTTGCGCGCCAGGCGTCCGGCGTCGTACCACGCCCTGCCGTACTCGCCGCCGCCGCGCAGGTTCGGTTGCGCGAAGATGCCGCCCATCTCCATCCACGCGATGAGCGCCGGCGAGAAGGCCGGCGTCAGCGATATGTCGAAGCCGCCGTAGCCGTAGAGATACGTCGGGTTCGCGCCGTTCTTTGTCAGCCCCTTCTTGTAGGTGAGAAACATCGGGATCTTCGTGCCGTCCTTCGACGGGTAGAAGACCTGGACCGTCTCGAAGCCCGCGGGATCGAACGCCACTTTGGGCTGGCGGAACACCGTGCTGGCGCCGGCGGCGAAGTCGTAGCGATAGACCGCGCCGGGATGCGCGAACGACGAGAAGGCGTAGAAGCCCTCGTGGTCCTTCCGCTTGCCCGTGAAGCCGCCGACCGATCCGATGGCTGGCAGCACGATCTCCCTCTCGAACGTGCCGTCGAGCGCGAAGACCTTCAAGATCTCGTGGGCGTCGGTCATCCACTGTGTGACGAAGCGGTTGGCGACCATCGACGTCCCCGCCAGTACGTCGCGCCCTGACGCCTCTGGAATGACGCTCTTCCACGCCGACATCTCCGGCGCGGCCAGCTCGATTGCCACGACGCGCCGCCGCGGTGCGTCCTTGTCGGTCTGCACGTAGAACGTGTCGCCGTCGTTGCCGACGACGTGATACTCGGCGTCGAACTTGTCGAGGAACGGTTTGATCTCACTCGACGGCGCACTGAGGTCCTTCACGAACACCCGGTTCTCCGGCTTCGTGCCCTCGCTCTGATAAATCAGCAGGAACCGGCCGTCGTCGGTGACATCGGCGGCGAGGCCCCAGTCGGGCTGATCCTTCCGTTCGTACACGAGGGTGTCGGCCTCCTGCGTGGTCCCGAGCTTGTGGAGGTAGACCTTCTGGAACTTGTTGACCGCCGTGAGCGCTGTGCCGGCCTTCGGCTCGTCATAGCGGCTGTAGAAGAATCCTGAGCCGTCCTTCAGCCACGCCGCGCCGCTGAATTTCGACCACTTGATGACGTCGGGCAGATCCTTCGACGTCGCGACGTCGCGGACGTGCCACTCGATCCAGTCCGATCCGCTGGCTGCCAGGGAGTACGCCATGTACTTCCCGTCGTCGGTGAAGTGGACGCTGCCGAGCGCAACGGTGCCGTCGGAGGACAGCGTGTTCGGATCGATCAGGACCTCCGCCGGTGCGTCTGGTGACGACGTCTTGTAGACGACCGCCTGGTTCTGCAGGCCGTCGTTCTTGCCGAAGATGTACCAGGGGCCTTCCTTCGACGGCGGCGAGAACCGCTCGTAGTTCCAGAGCTCCGTCAGCCGCTCGTGAATCTTCGCGCGCTCGGGAATCGTTGCCAGGTAGTCGAAGGTGACCTTGTTTTCGGCTGCGACCCAGGCGTGCGTCTCGGCGCTGTTCGGATCTTCCAGACCGCGGTACGGGTCGGCGATCTTGTGGCCGAAGTGATCTTCGACGACATCGCTCTTGTGAGGCGCAGGGTAGTCGAATCGGCCCGGGTTCGTGGCAGACAGCATCATCGCAGTCATCGCTACCAATAGGGTCTTCATAGGGGAATGCGGCCGTCAGGGCCGTCCGTCGAGAAGGGCTTCCACGGCGACGGCCACGTCGAGCAGCGCCGCGGTGGCCGCCTTGTGACCGACCAGCTGCAGGCTGAGCGGCAGGCCGTCGCTTGTCCGCCCGCAGGGCAGGACGATCGCCGGGTGCCCTGAAAGATTGAAGGGTTGCGTGAGGCGCAGCATCATCGGTCGCACCGGCTCGTCGACGCCATCGATCGTGATGTTGTCGGTGCCGAGCACCGGCGCCGGTATCGCCATCCCCGGCAGCACCAGCGCATCGACGTCGGTCAGCGCGGCGTCCACGTCGCCGCGAATCTCGTCCTGGGCGGCGAGAGCCGCCAGGTAGGTCTCGGCAAGGATCCGACGGCCTTGCTCGAGGCGCTCCCTGGTGACGGCGCGATAGCGCTCTGGCGCCCGGTCGAGCGTCGCCGAGTGGTAGGCCGCGCCCTCCGCGAGCGAGATGGTCGCGTAGGTCGGAGCGATCGCGTCGCCGTGCGCCAGTTGTCGTGGCGCGATCGCGACGCCGGCTCGCGTGATCCGGTCGAGCGCCGATTCGTAGCCCGCCCGGACATCCGGATGGAGCTTCGCTTCGATGTAGCCGCCAAGACGCCCGAGCCGAAGGCCGCTCGCCGCTCGAGGCGTCAAGCCGCGGGCTGCCGTGCGCGCGAGCACCTGATACACGGCCGCCGCGTCGGCGACCGAACCGGCGAGTGGGCCGACGTGATCGAGCGACGTGCTGAGCGGCATGACGCCGTCGGTGGGGACCTCGCCGAAGGCCGGCTTCAATCCCACGACTCCGCAGGCGGCGGCGGGAATGCGAATCGATCCGCCGGTGTCGGTGCCGATGGCCGCGACGGCCATGCGCATCACGACCGACACCGCGGCGCCGCCGCTCGACCCGCCGGCCGATCGAGCGTGATCCATCGGGTTCCTGATCGTCCCGTACGCGCTCTGATCGCTGGTCGTGCCGAGCGCGAACTCGTGCAGGTTCGTCTTGCCGACGATGACGGCGCCCGCGGCCTTCAGGCGGCGTGTCACCAGGGCATCGGCGGCGACTGGATCGCGTGACGTCGCGTCCGACGCGGCGGTCGTCGGGGTGCCGGCAAGGTCGATGATGTCCTTCAGCGAGATCGGGATGCCGTGCAGCGGCCCACGATCGTAGCCGCCGGCCAGCTCGCGATCGGCTTCACGCGCCATGTCGAGCGCGCGCCCCTCGCTGACGGTGATGAACGCCCGAAGCGCGGAGTTCCACGTCGCGATGGCCAGGAGGCACTCTTCGGTCAGGGCGACCGACGTCGTGCCGCCGGATCGAAGCGCGCGTCCGACCCGCACGAGATCGAGCGCGGCGGGGACGTCAGCCAAGGTCACCGGTGGCCGCCTCCAGTTCGTCGAGCGTGGCAACGGCACGACGCAGGTGCGGAATCGTGATCGACCCTCCGACCACCAGCGCGACGTTGAACGCCTCGAGGAACTGCGCGCGCGTGACGCCTTCCTCGGCGCAGCGGACGATGTGGTAGGTCACGCAATCGTCGCAGCGCAGCACCATCGACGCGACGAGGCCCATCAGCTCCTTGGTCTGCACCGGCAGCG
This sequence comes from Acidobacteriota bacterium, assembly GCA_046735235.1. GTDB lineage: Bacteria > Acidobacteriota > Vicinamibacteria > Vicinamibacterales > JAENWD01 > JAENWD01. Next base: position 3,848 of record JBKPSY010000131.1, read on the forward strand.
CGCCCGCGTCGTACGCCCGCGTGTCGAGCGCGAAGAAGCGCTTGATCTCGAGGTTGTCCGACTCGAGGATCCGGGCGTTCATCTTCTCGCGGAACTCTCGGAATTCTTTCAGTCGTTCCGTCATAGCTTCACCGAGACCGCGACGCCGTCGCCCGTCGGCAGGAACGTCGTCAGCAGGCGAGCGTCGGCGGCCAGCCGGTGGTTGTAGGAGCGGATGGCGCCCGTCGAAGTCTCATCGTGCCGTCGCGTCGTGATGAATCCCTCGACCACCTCGCCGTCCCATAGCACGTTGTCAGTCACGAGCACGCCGCCCGGACGCAGGTGGTCCACCAGGCGATCGAGCAGCGGTTCGTAGAGCGTCTTGTCGCCGTCCTGGAAGATCAGGTCGAACGGACCCGCCACCTTGTGAAGAAACCGGGATGCGTCGCCGACGATGACGCTGATCGTCGTCGCGAGGCCGGCCCGTTCGACGTTCACACGGGCGGTGGCCGCGCGCGACGGGTCGATCTCGAGCGAGATCAGCTGGGCGCCCGGAGGTAATGCCTGGGCCATCCAGAGCGCCGAGTAGCCGATGGCCGTGCCGATCTCGAGAACCCTTTTCGCGGCGGTCGCAATCACCAGGCTGCGGAGAAGCCGCGCGGTGTCGGGTTCGACCAGCGGCAGACCGGCCGCAAGGCCCTCGGCGCGAATGGTCTCGAGCAGCGGATCGACCGGCCCGTGGAGCGCTTCGAGGTAACGGCCGACCGGTGCCGGGACGACTTGGCGCATGCGGGATCCGATTGTAAGCTGAGGCCCACATGCGCCACACGCGGATCGTCGCCACGGCCGGACCCTCCTGCGACTCTCCCGAGGCGCTCGACGCCCTGATTCGCGCGGGCGTCGATGTCTTCCGGCTGAACTTTTCCCACGGGACGCACGACACCCACAAGGCCACGTTCGACCGGATCCGACAAGCCGCCGACCGCGCCGACCGCGTCGTCGCGATTCTCCAGGATCTGGCGGGCCCGAAGATTCGCACCGGCACGCTGCAGGGCGGCACGCCGATTCCGTTGCAACCGGGCGACACCTTGCGACTCACCACTGGCGACGACGTGGGACGGCCGGGGCAGGTCTACACGACCTATGCGCCGCTGGCGACCAGCGTGAAGCCGGGTCAGGAACTGCTCCTCGACGACGGACGGATCAGCCTCAGGGTCGAGTCCACCAATGGCACGACGATCGTTACGACCGTCACACATGGCGCCTCGCTTGGCCAGCACAAGGGCATCAACGCGCCAGGCGTGGCGCTGCCGTCCGCGGGGCTGACGCCGAAGGACGCGGAAGACCTGCGGTTCGGGCTGTCGCTCGGCGTGGATATGGTGGCGCTGTCGTTCGTGCAGTCGGCCGCTGACATCCACGCGGCCCGCCACGCGATCGACGCGGCTGGCGCATCGGGAACGCCGATTGTCGCAAAGCTGGAGCGCCCCGAGGGGATCGCTCAACTCGATGCCGTGCTCGAGGAGGCGGACGCGGTAATGGTGGCGCGCGGCGATCTCGGCCTCGAGGTGCCGCTCGAGCGCGTGCCGCGACTGCAGAAGGAGATCACCCGGCGGGCGCGTGCCCTCGGCCGCCCCGTCATCGTCGCGACGCAGGTGCTCGAGTCGATGCGCGAGGAGCCACGCCCAACGCGCGCCGAGGTCAGCGACGCCGCCAACGCGGTGGACGATGGCGTCGACGCGATCATGCTGGCCGGCGAGACGGCTTCCGGTGCGTATCCGGTGAAGGCCGTCGAGACGCTCGACGCCATCATCCAGGACGCGGAGCAGCTGCCGCCTCTGGCCGTCCCCTCGCTCGGCAGCCTGATGCACGCCGAGCACGGACGCGCGCTCTGCGAAGCGGCGGTGACGCTGGCCGATCGGGGACGCGCCGTCGCGATTGTCGCCGTCACGCGCGAGGGAAACACCGCTCGCATGCTGGCGGCGCTCCGACCGGCGGCGCAGATCTTCGCCGCCACCCATCGGCCGGAAGTGGCCCGTCGGCTCATGCTCTATCGCGGCGTCACGCCCATCGTCACCTCGCTCGGCGACAGCGTCGACGCGACGGGCGCCTCCGTCGGCCAGGAGCTGCTCGTACGCGGGCTGCTGCAGGCCGGCGACGAAGTGGTGTTCGTGAGCGTCCACGAGGATCCGTCGCGGCCTGCCTCCAACTTCATCAAGCTGCACCGGGTCGGGTAGGTCGGTAGGTCGGTGGGTGCGTAGGGCAGTAGGCCGGGGCTTCAGCCCCGGCGTCGGCAGGCGTCAGCTGCGTCTGGCGCGCGCGCTGAACCAGTAGAGCGCCCAGCCGGCGCCCAGCACGATCGCGGCCTGTCCGACCAGGTTCACTTCGTAGTTAATCACGTTCTCCGTGCCGGCGGGTGGCACGAAGAGCAGCGCCAGCGAGATCGCCGTGGCCAGGAATCCCGCCCCCGCGATCAGCCACACCCCTCCCTGTCCTCCCGGCAATCGTCGCGTGTCGGGCCCACTGGCTGCCGCGGGATCGTGGCGGAGTCTCACCAGCGCGACGAACAGATAAAGGTACGGCACGAAGTAGATCAGGATCGTGAGGTTGACCATGATGTCGTACGCCTCCTGGATGGACGTGCGACCGCCGGTCACCGAGATGAAGACGCTGGCAAGAAAGATCAGCGCCGACGCGACGAACTGCGTCACCAGTGCCGAACGTGGCGTGCCACGGGCGTCGAGCCTGGCGAACGACGGCGGCAGCGCGGCGTCGACGCCGGCGGCAAACGGGACGCGGGCCGAGCCACCGAACCACGCGTTGACGCCGGCCAGCGCCCCCAGGGCCACGAGGGCTCCGGTGACGGCGCCCACTCCTCCCAGGCCCAGACGGCCCGCGCTCATGGCGACCGCATCCGCAATGCCGCTGCGTTCGTTCAGGGCGCCAACCGGCAGCGCGACGAGAAGCGCCGCCGAACCTGCGACGTAGATCACCGTGATCACCACGCCGCTCAGGACGACACCCAGCGGGATCGTCCGGCGGGCGTGCTTCACCTCTCCGCCGACGAAAGATGTCAGCTCGAAGCCCGAGAAGGCGAAGCACAGCGCCGACCACAGGCTGATCGTCCCGAGCGTGTCTTCCCGCGGGAGCAGATTCGCCGGCGCGAAGTTCGTCGCCGAGCCGACGGTGGCGAGCGCCACGATGCCCGCGACGATCAGCAGAAAGGCCGGGATCCAGTTCGAGACGCCGCCGAGGATCTGGAGCCAGCGGCCGGCTCCGAGCCCGAGCAGGTTCAGGCCCAGGCAGAACGCCAGGCCTCCCACAACGAAGATCGTGGAGAAGATTCGGCTTTCAGCGAGCGGCGTTGCCGAGGGGCCGAACACGACGAGCACGTTGGCCGCCACGAAGAGCAGCAGCGAGGGGAAGTAGAACAGGTTGTTCACCCACACGCACCAGCCGCAGATGAATCCGTGCACCGGGCCGAGCGCGCGGCGCGTCCACGCATAGAGGCCGCCCTGATCCGGATAGCGGCTCGAGAGCTCGTAGACGGCGCCGGCCAGCGGAAGAAAGAACAAGGCCCACGCGAGGACCCACAGCACCATGGCCGGCGCGCCAATGCGCGCGCTGCGGCTGATCCAGCGGAGCCCGACGATGGCGGCCACGTTCATCGCGACCAGATCGCGGAGCCCGAGCACCTTGCGCAACTGCGGCGAGTCAGTCATGTCGCTGGCGCCGAATCATAACGCACGCGCTGAGGGCCGTCGCTCTCTCCTGTCGCAGGCCATTCACGGCCATCGCTCCCGCCTGTAGCGCAGGCTTCAAGGCCATCACCTTTCTGCTGTCGCGCAGGCCCTCAGGTCTCCTGTAGCGCAGGCCTTCAGGCCTGCAGTGGTAGAGTGACTTCACGTATGGACACGCAGCCGCTGGCCTATATGAGCCAGGAGTTTCTCGAGAGCGGAGATGCCCGTCCGCTTCGCATCATGGCCGAGTACCTGGAGCCGCATCGCCGGTTCAGGATCGAGAAGATTCGCGACACCGTCGTGTTCTTCGGGTCCGCGCGCGTCCGCAGCCGCGAGGCGTCGGAACAGCAGCTCGAGGCGGCTCGGCTCGGCGAAGGCATCCTCGCGTCACAGCAGCCCGACGCGATCGCCGCCGCCGAGCGCGCAGTGCAGTGGTCGCGCTACTACGAAGACGCGCGAGAGCTCGCGCATCGCGTGACTCACTGGTCGCGCGCGCTGCCGGGCCCCTGCCACCGCTTCGTCGTCTGCTCGGGTGGCGGCCCCGGGATCATGGAGGCGGCCAACCGGGGCGCGCACGAGGCCGGCGGCAAGACGGTGGGCCTGAACATCCGGCTTCCGTCGGAACAAGGCGCCAATCCCTATATCTCACGCGGGCTGAATTTCGAGTTCCACTACTTCTTCATGCGGAAGTTCTGGTTCGCCTACCTCGCCAAGGCGATGATCATCTTCCCCGGGGGCTTTGGCACGCTCGACGAGCTGTTCGAGATCCTCACGCTCGAGCAGACGCAGAAGCTCGGGCCGCGCACGACCATCGTGCTCTATGGCACCGAGTACTGGGACCACGTCCTGTCGCTGCAGCCGATGGTGGAGTGGGGCGCGATCGGCTCGAAGGATCCGGGGCTGATGCATCGCGTCGATTCGGTGGACGCCGCCTTCCAGGTGCTGAAACCGGCGCTCGAGGCTGAGCTCGCCGCCGAAGGCGAGATCGAGAAGGCGCCGAAGTTGAAGCTCACGCGGAAATAGGATCAGGGGCGAGACCAGAAATAGGGAATAGGGAATCGCGAATAGGAATAGGGAATAGGGAATAGGAAGAAAGAGGCTATGGACACCAAGACGCGTGCGGAGCTGGTGCAGCAGTACAAGGACGGCGTGGCGAAGGTGCGCGAGGCGCTCGCGGGGGCAACAGAGGCCGAGCTCGACGCGAGGCCAGCGCCGGACAAGTGGACGGCGCGCGAGATCGTGCATCACCTCGCCGACAGCGAGATGACGTCAGCGATTCGGCTCCGCCGGCTCATCGCGGAGGACAAGCCCGTCATTGTCGGCTATGACCAGGAGGAATTCACCCGACGGCTCCACTACGACCGGCCGATCGAGGCGTCGATGCGTGCATTTGCCGCCGCGCGTGACACGACGGGAGAGCTGCTCGATCGCCTGAGCGAGGCCGAGTGGGCCCGCGAGGGCACGCACTCGGAGTCGGGGCGCTACAGCGTGCTGATCTGGCTGGATATCTACGCGAAGCACGCGCACGGGCACGCGGATCAGATTCGCCGCGCGCGTCAGGCAGGCGTCGCCAGGACGTAAGGGACGTCGCTGATCGATCGTAGGGCGCGACGTCAGTCGCGCCTCGTGGCCGAACTGAGGTTCGGCCCTACGATCCCCGGCGTCGCGGGCCTCAATACAACAGGAACGGCGATCGCAGGTGGTGGAACGCGTCTTCGCCGGCCTTCCAGCTCGAGACGATCTCGCTCAGCGCCACCTGCGAGTCGACCTGCTCGCGCAATGCCGACGAGCCGGCGAGAATCTCGATCGGCAGCTTGTCGTGCTCGTACTCGTAGGGCGGCTGCCGCCACGCGAACTGTGTCGGCGCGCTGCCGTGGAACTCGCGCAGCAGCGCAGCGCCCACGGCGACCGGCGCAAACGCCTTCCGGTCGGTGACGTGGATCTGGCAGCCGCCGCACGGCGTCTTCGCGTGCTTCTGGAACGTCGGCTCGAATGTCGCCGGCCGGAAGTGCACCCCTGGCAGCGCCAGCCGATTCATCCGCTCCGCAAATGCCTCCGCGTCGATCCAGGGCGCGCCCACCAGCTCGAAGGGCCTCGTCGTGCCGCGCCCTTCGGAGAGCATCGTCCCTTCGAACAGCACCGTCCCCGGGTAGACGATCGCCGAATCGAGCGTCGGGATGTTTGGCGACGGCATCACCCACGGAACCCCGGTCTCGTCCCAGTACTGCTCGCGGCGCCAGCCTTCCATCCGCACGACGTCCAGCGTCGCGCCGAGACGAAAGTGTTCGTTGAAGAGCCGCGCGAGCTCGCCGACGGTCATGCCGTGGCGCATCGGGATCGGATACTGGCCGACGAACGACTCGAAACCGCGTTCGAGCATCGGGCCCTCGACCTCGACGCCGCCGATCGGGTTCGGCCGATCGCACACGATCACCGGCACGCCATGGCGTCCCGCGGCGTGCAGGCAGTTCGCCATGGTGTAGATGAACGTGTAGATACGCGCCCCGATGTCCTGGAGGTCGATGACCAGCACGTCGAGACCCTCGAGCATCTCGGCCGTCGGCTCTCGCGTCTCGCTGTAGAGCGAGTAGACCGGGACCTGCCGCCGGTCGTCCGAGGCGTGCGGCGTCTCGATCATGTTGTCCTGCAGGTTCGAATGGAACCCGTGCTGCGGGCCGAAGATGGCGCCCAGCGTCACGCCATCCGCGCCGGCCACCCGCTCGACGATGTGGCCGAAACCGTGATCGATGGAGGCGGGATTGGCCACCACGCCGACGCGCTGGCCGTGGAGCCGCCTCGATGCCAGGAGCACTTCCGAGCCCAACCGCATGCGGGCATTATGATAGAGGTCTGATGTCTCTCACCACTCCGCCGCGGCGCCTGATCGTTGCCCTCACGGGCGCCAGCGGATCGATTTTCGGGATTCGCCTGCTGGAACGGCTTCGGCAGACCGACGTCGAGTCCCATCTCGTGCTCAGCCGCTGGGGCGCCAGGACGCTGGTGCACGAGACGGACTACACGGTGGATCAGGTGCAGCAACTCGCCACAACGTGGTATTCACCGAACGATCAGGGCGCCGCCATCTCGAGCGGCTCGTTCGTGACGATGGGCATGATCGTGCTGCCCTGCAGCGTGAAGACGCTCGCCGAGATCTCGCACGGCATCGGCGACACGCTCGTCACCCGTGCGGCCGATGTCGTCTTGAAGGAACGGCGCCGGCTCGTCCTGGGTGTGCGCGAGGCGCCGCTCCACGAAATCCACCTCGAGAACATGCTGCGCCTGACCCGGATGGGCGTGATCGTCTCTCCCCCGGTGCCGGCGTTCTACTCGCGCCCCCGCACGATCGACGATCTGGTGGACCACACCGTCGGCAGGATGCTGGACCTGTTCGACATCCACACCGATGGCAGTCCGCGGTGGGACGGCCAGATGGAACCCCGGCGCAGCGTCCCGGTGCTGCCGGGTGCGAAAGAAGCGTAGATGGCGTCGCTCGAGGTCCACGACAAGTTCACCGGCGAGCTGATCCGGACGCTGCCTGAAGCCGGAGCCGAGGACGTCGACGCAGCCGTTCGCCGCGCGGCAGCCGCCTTCGACGCGTGGTCGGCGACGCCCGCACACAGGCGGGCGGGGATTCTCCTGGCTGCCGCGCAGCGCATCGCGGCCCGCAGCGACGAGTTCAGCGCGCTCATCGCGCGTGAGGCCGGCAAGGCGTGGAAGTACTCCGCGGGCGAGGTCGCGCGCAGCGTCGAGACCTTCACGTTTGCCGGCGAGGAAGCCAAGCGCATCCACGGCGAGACGGTGCCGATGGACGCCTCCGCCTTCGGCGAGAAGCGCGTCGGCTTCTACCTCCGCTCTCCGCTCGGCGTCGTCGCGGCGATCACGCCGTTCAACTTCCCGCTGAACCTGGTCGCCCACAAGGTCGGTCCGGCGCTGGCCGCCGGAAACACGGTGGTGCTGAAGCCGGCGGAAGAGACGCCGCTGACCGCGATATTGATGGCGGACTGCTTTCGCGACGCCGGGCTGCCCGACGGCGTCCTCGAGCTGGTGCACGGACGCGGCGAAATCACGGGCGAGGCGCTGGTGCGTCATCAAATGCCGGCGAAGGTCTCGTTCACCGGCAGCCCGCCAGTCGGCGCGCACATCCTGTCGGTCGCCGGCCTCAAGCGCGTCACCCTCGAGCTCGGCAACAACTCCGGCACGCTCGTCGAGCCTGACGCCAACCTCGATCTCGCCGTGCCGAGGACGGTGATGTCGGCGTTTGCGAACTCGGGCCAGGTCTGCATCAGCCTGCAGCGGCTGTACGTCCACGAGTCGATCGCGAAGACGTTCATCGACCGCTTCGTCGCCGCCACCCGCGCGTTGAAGGTGGGCAACCCGCTGGACCGTGACTGCGACGTCGGCCCCATGATTTCCGACGAGGCTGCCGAGCGTGCCGACACCTGGATCCAGGAGGCGATCGCGGAGGGCGCGACACCCCTCCTGGAACGGCGCTGCGAAGGGCGGATGCTCTGGCCAATGGTGCTGACGAACACGCGGCCGGAGATGAAGGTCATGTGCCGTGAGGCGTTTGCGCCGCTCGTCTCGATCGTCACCTACCGCGACTTCGACCAGGGACTGGCGATGCTGGCCGACTCGCCGTACGGCCTGCAGGCCGGGATCTACACGAAGGATCTGCAGAAGGCGTTCAAGGCCGTTGCGAAACTGGACGTCGGCGGCGTGATGGTGAACGACACGTCGATTTTCCGCGTCGATCACATGCCGTACGGCGGGAACAGGATGAGCGGTGTTGGGCGCGAAGGCGTGCGCTTCGCGATCGAAGAGATGACCAACCTCAAGCTCGTCTGCTTCAACCTGGAATGACTTCGCTATCGGGTCCTGGGAACTGACGTTGTCGGATCTGGACTGAGCGCGCAACTACGCGGCGGGCTTGATGAAGATGCGCCGATAGCCGCCCGCGATCAGCGCCGACACGTCGGTGACGACGCGCGGGAGGGCGAGGCCGCCGGGATACGCGAGGTAGCGCGGTTCCCAGACCGGATCGAACTTCTCCTTGTAGGCGCGCAGCCCCTGGAAGTTGTAGAACGCCTCGCCGTAGCCGTACACGAGCCGTCCGAGTTTCGACCAGAGCGGCGACACCGGCGACGCCTCGAGCCCCGACAGCGGCGCCATCCCCAGATTGAACCACTGGTAGCCTTCCTGCCGCGCCCACGACAGCAGCCAGGCAAACAGCGCGTCCATCGTCCCCTGCGGCGCCGACGGACGGAAGCGCATCAGGTCGAGCGAGATCTCCTGCCTGTCCGCGCTCGGCCACAGCGTGGCGAACGCCTCGACTCGCGATCCGATCTCGACCACCGCAGTGGGGAATCGGACCACGTAGTCGGGGTTGAAGAGTCCCAGCGAGAACCCCTTCTCGGCTGTCGCCTTTTCGGCGAGCCAGGTGTCAGAGACCTCCTTGAGACTCGCCAGCATCGCGGGGACACCGGCCGGAGGAACGACGCGGATGGCCGCGTGCTCGCGGCCCAGACGGTTCAGGCTCGTGCGCAGCTTCTTGTGCCCGCTGCCTTCGAGCGCGAAATGGGGCAGGAACACGCGCGCTTCTTCGCCGAGTTTCGCAAACGTCAGGCCGAAGTCCGCGTACACGTGCAGCCACTGCTTCGACGCCTCGTAGAAGACCGGCACGCCCTGGTAGTCGTCGCAGCGTTCGAGGAAGGCCTTCACGAGCGGCTCGGCGTCGGCCTGCGGTCCCACGGGATCGCCCAGCGCCACCCACGTGCGTCCCTGGACGCCGTACATCACGAACGCCGTGCGCGCGTCGTTCCACAGCAGTCCCTTGTCGCCGAGGAACACGAGGTTCGCAGTGGTGCGCGTGTTGTGGACGACGATCGGCGCGGCCTCGTCGAGCTCCGAAAGGCCTGGCGCCTGCACGTCGGGTTGCGCCGGACGCATCAGCCTCCGCACGCCGACGAACGTCATCGCGATCAGGATGCCGACCGTCGCGCGCAGGAATCGCGGGGCGTCCTGGTCCACCTCGAAGCGCCACCACAACTCCTGCGACCACTCGACGTGGCGGAACGCAAAAAGACCCAGGCCGATCGATCCGGCCACGACCACGAGCGTGGAGACCACCCATGTCGGCGAGAACGGGATGTCGAAGAGCGCCGCCTTGCGATCGAACTCTTCGCGGCTGACGAAGAGCGCCACGAGCAGCGCCGAAAGCACGAGCGCCTCCTCGTAGTCGCCGCCCTTCAGCAGCGACGCGACGATGCCGACGGCGAGCCCGATGCAGCCGAGCACGTAGGCGGCATCGAGACGACGGGCGAGCCCCCATGCGACGACGAGCAGCCCGAAGCCGACGACGCTGCCGACGAAGTGTGAGAGCTCGATCACCGGAAGGGGCACG
>JBKPSY010000132.1:0-11290 GCA_046735235.1 Acidobacteriota bacterium
CCCGCTGGCCATCGCCTCGAGCACGATCAGCCCTTGAGCCTCGATCCGGCTCGGCACCAGAAAGATATCGACGGTTCGATAGTAGGCGGGCAGATCCCTCTGAAAGCCGAGAAACCGGACCGCTTCGGCGACGCCGAGCTGCTGCGCGAGCTGCTCGAGGGCCTGCCGTTCCGAGCCGTCGTTGGCGATGAGCAGACGCATGGGAACGTCAGGCGCTTGGCGAACCGCTTGTGCGAAAGCTCGGATAGCGACGTCGATGCCCTTTTCGTGAATGAGCCGCGCCGCTGTCCCGAAGGTCAAGGGACCGTTCATCAATTCCGGCGCGCGGGCGGCGCCTGTGTCCCGAGAGCCCGGCGAGAATCGGTCGACGTCCACGCCGTTGTGGATGACCGGAAGACGGCGAGATGAAAACCCGTAGCCGCTCTCGAGCGCCGACCGAACCGCCTCGGTAATGCAAATCGTCCGTGCGGGGGAAAGCGACCTCAGCCAACCACGAAATCGCTGCCGGTACCACCAGAGTCCCAGGCCGGGCACGAGTCCGCCGAGATAGCGTCTCGAGCTGCGGGCGCCAAGCGTTGGGGGCTCCAGCTGCTGAATCGTGATGAACACGTTGAACGCAGCCCGCGCCGCGAGATCCATCGCGAGGCTCCCCGTATGGAGCGTGCCCTTCTCGAAGATACACGCCGTGGCACCGAGCGCGCGAAATTGCCTGTACCAGCCGAGAATGCCGGATCCCGCCGTTGGCGATTCGATGACTTGCAGAGTCGCCGGCGCGCCACGTGTTTCGAACAAGGTCGCGGTCTCCTTGCCGACGCACGCGAGGACCACGTGGTGCCCATCCTGAATCGCCGTGACGGCCAGGTCCACGACATGGGATTCGAGTCCGCCCCAGATTCTGGACCAGACGAGGATCGCGACGGTCATGCGTCCGTCGTCGCCGCGGACTTCTCCCGATGGAGGACGAGACACTCGGCGGCCATGCCGGAATAGTACTGATACTTCCGGAGCGCGACCAGCGCGGCCTGCCGGTTTCCTCGCAGCCGATGCCAGTAGCCGAGGACCTTGGACTGCACCACCTGACGAAGGACCCACTGCGGCACGCCGAAGACACGAGCGCCGACAGGCGGACCCTTGCGGCGAGCTTCGCCCCGGGCGAACTCGCGATAGAACCGCGTCAGGTAGGCCAACGTCATCCGTTCCGGCGCGACGTAGTGTCGCAGGCGCATCGCCGGCGCCCAGACCACTGCCGCGCCGCGCGCGCGGAGCTGATCGATCAGGAGAGTCTCCTCGCTCGTGGACGCGCGCCCGTGGCTTGGCCCAAGTCGCGGATCGAAGCGCAAGCCGCCAAGCCCATCGCGCCGGAATCCCATGTTCGCTCCGAACACTTCCAGCGGCGCCGGCAGCGGCCCCAGGCGCTGATCGTGATTCAGCCCGCAGAATCCCCAGCCGAGCGCAGGAAAGGCCTGGACCAGTTCGGGGTCTGGCGGCTCTGGAAACCACGGCTCGATCGGCCCGCCGAAGACAGTCGCCTCTGGATAGAGAGACACGGCTTCGGCAAAGGCCGGAAGCCAGCCCTCCTCGACGAGCACGTCATCGTCCGTGAACAGGACATGCGAGGTCGAGGCTTCGGCCAGCGCTCGGTTTCGCGCACTCGACAGGCCGGGAGCCGTCTCTTCAACCACCCGCAACGGCAGGCGTGTCGAAAAACTCTCGGCGACGACTCGCGTATTGTCAGTCGAACCGTTGTCGATGACCAGGATTGTGGCGCTCAGACGCTGAGGCCAGGCTTCGGACAGCCGCGTCAACGTGCGTTCGAGCAGAGCGGCCCTGTTCCAGGTGCAGATGGCGACCGTGATTCCCATTTCACGCGGGACTAACTTCGAGAATGCCGTAACGAACGTCAAGCTCGACGTCGGCCACTCCGTCATATGACTGATCTTCGACGATCGTAAAGTCAGCCACGCTCTCGGCGAACATGTAGAAGAGTCCAGCGCGCGAATCTCTGACGTTGACGTTCAGGCGATAGTGGCCGCGCGCCAGGTGAGCGCAAAAGCGGGCCACGTATTCGTAGGTTTGTCCCTTCCGGAATACCGTCAGCGGATGCCCCAGGTCCTCGGCGGCCGCGCCGTAGCAGTAGAAGAGATCCCGGGTGCGCTCGAGCTCGATCCCCACGGTCGCCGGGGGTGTCTCTTCCAGACATTCGAAGACCACACGCAATTCGCAGTTCGTGTGTGGCTCCATCGTGGCTGCCGTCGTTCCGTCGCTGCGGCGCAAGCTCGCGGACTGCACGCGAAGCCGCGATTGGGTGCCGTATCGACTGCTAAACGTCTGACTGGCCTTGAGGTAGGCGGACAGGCCGTCCTCTGGCTGACCATCGAACAACTTCTGACCACCGCCCAGCACAATGCATCGCGAGCACAGATTAGCGACTGCCTGAAGGTTGTGCGACACGAACACCACCGTGACGCCGTCGGCAATCTGCTGCCGCATCCGGTCCATGCACTTCGCCTGAAAGCTCATGTCCCCGACACTCAACACCTCGTCCACGATGAGCACGTCCGGGTCCATGTGTGCTGCCACAGCGAAACCCAGCCGCGCTTGCATTCCCGAACTGTAGCGCTTCACCTGCGTGTCTATGAATGCCGACACTCCTGAAAACTCGACGATCTCGTCGAAGCGAGCGGCGATCTGTGCCTTGCGCATCCCCATGATTGCGCCCTGCAAGGCGATGTTCTCGCGGCCCGTGAGATCGGGATGAAACCCGGCGGCGACCTCGATGAGCGCACCCACCCGTCCACGCACCGCGCAGGCACCGCGGTTGGGACGGAGGATCCGGGTCAGCAGCTTGAGCGCCGTGGATTTGCCCGCGCCGTTCGGGCCGATGATTCCGACCGCCTCACCGCGACTGACTTCGAAGGAGACATCCTTCACCGCCCAGAATTCCTGATCCTCGAGCTCGGTCAGGGCGGGTTTCGCAAAGGCGCGCCGGACCAGATTCGGAATGAGGTCCCGCAGGCTGTCGTGCCGCTCGCCTCTCCGGAACTTCTTCCAGACCTTGTCGAATGTGACCACGGCGCCCGACACGGCTAGGCGTTCTCCGCAAACTTGAATTCAGCGCGATGAAACGTCACCCAACTCACGAGCAGACACAGGCAGGAGATCGCTGCAGCGAATAGGAACGGCGGATCGAAAGGCGAGCGGCCGTAGAACAGAACGGCACGATACGCGTCGATGATCGCCGTCATCGGATTCAACAGCGCCAGTTGGCCGATGCGGCCTCCCAGAATCTGCACCGGATAGAGCACCGACGTGGCGAACATCCACACCGTGATGATCACCTCGAACAAGTACTTCACGTCTCGAAAGAACAGGTTGGCCATCGCCAGCAGCAACGACAGGCTCGCCGTGAAGGCGATTTGCACCAGGAGGACGATTGGCAGAAACACGATCGTCGTCCCTGGTGCGACCCTGTAGTAGATCATCAGCGCGATGAGGACGATTGATCCGACCGCGAAGTCGACGAGACAGACCAGAATCGCAGAGAAGGGAAAGATCTCACGTGGAAAGTAGACTTTGGTAACCAGGTTCGTGTTGCTGGTCAGGGAGTTCACGCCAAACCGCAGCGACGAGGCAGAGAAGTTCCAGACCAGCAACCCGCAAAACGCGAACAGAGGATATGGCACTCCCGTGTCGAGCGGTGCCACCCTCGTGAAAATAACGGAGAACACGGCCGTATTGACCAGAGGCATGAACACGGCCCAGCCGAAGCCCATGATCGTCTGCTTGTAACGGAGCAGCAGATCGCGCCTGGTCATCTGCGTCAGCAGTTCGCGGTACTCGACCTGCTCGTGGAGCATTTCCCGGATGTCACTGGCGAGCGCGGTCATTCAGCAGCCTCTGGTCTCAAAGTCCTGAAAACTCAAGACCTATAGCATACGATGCTGCAAAGGCCGATCCAGCCGAAGTCCCCGTCAACTCGTATCGGCCGCGATACGCCGGCCCCGGAGACGATTCCGTGAATGCACCCGCGCCCCTCCTCGCCCTGTATCACAGGGCCGTGACCTTCGGGGGCTCGTTCAACAGCGTCGTCGATGTGCTGAGCCGGGTGGACCGCACCAGATTTGCGCCGGTTGCGGCGGTGCCAGGCCCGGGCAATTGCAGCGACGAGTTCCACTCGATGGGGCTGCCCGTGGAATTTGCCTCCGAGTGTCCAGGTGCGCGAACCCCGGGTTATGCGTTGTCCACGGCGTCCTTTGCGTGGCTCCTCAAGCGCCACGGCATCAAGCTCGTGTACGTGTCGGACTACGTGACCTGGCGCTCTTCAGCGCTGCTGGCTGCACGGTTCACAGGCGTTCCGTCCGTCGTACATGTGCGGGCGCCCCTGGGCAGCAAGACCATCGACCCCGAGCTGCTCAAAGCGACCATCGTCGTCGGGAACTCCGAAGCGTCGATTCGGGCGCTGCGCGCCCATCGTCCCGCCGAACGCGTGCGCGTGGTCCACAACTTCATCGACTTCGAGCCGTTCGAACGCGCCACGGACATCCGGAGCCAGTTCTTCCCCGGCGGCAGCCCCATTGTCGGGTTCGTCGGCGTATTCCGGCCAGAGAAGGGCATCGAGTACTTCCTCGACATGGCCCGGCTCCTTCTGGACCGGCGGCCTGACGTACGGTTTCTCGCCGTCGGGGGCGAGTCGGCGGTCGAGGACGTTGGCTGGTTCGATCGCATGCGCGCGCACGCCCAGGCCATCGGGCTTGGGGATCGCATTCACTTCACGGGCTCGCGCACCGACATCCCTGACCTCATGCGCTCGATCGACGTGCTGGTTGTTCCGTCGCTGAACGAGGGGTTCGGACGCGTGATCGTCGAGGCGAATGCCGTGGGCGTCGCAGCCGTTGGCGCTGATGCCGCCGGTATCCCCGAAGTCATCGAAGACGGCGTGAGCGGCTATCTGGTTCCTCCCAAGGACGTTCCGACAATGGCCGCGGTCGTCGGCCGGCTGCTGGACGACGAGCCATTGAGACGACGGCTGCGGCAGACGCTGCCAGAACGAGTCCGCGCGCGCTTCGCGCCCGTCAACCAGATGGCGTTACTGCAGCAGGCGTGGACCGACGCGCTGGATTACAGCAGACGCGCCTGACGCGCCCACTCGAGGGTCAACTCCATCGCGCGGTTGCGGGGCAGACGCGCCTTGTATCCCAGGCGCGCAGTCGCCTGGTCGAAGATGACCGTTGTCGGATGGATGCGAAACGTAACGTTGAACAGCACCGCAGGGGCGGGCTCCCGGTAGACGACGGCAGAGTCCACGCCGATGAGCGGCAGCACTCGCCGCTGCAGGCCCGGCGAGCGGTCCCAGAGCTTCCGCGGCCACACGCCGTACGGATCGGTCGCCATGACTTTCTTGACCAGTCCGCGCAGCTCAGCCGATTTCAGGATCTGCTTGCTGCCGTGCACGAGCGACCGCGCAAACCCGTGTGGCGCCGGCGCGGCGTCGGGGTAAGGCTCTATCTCTATCCGGGCGCCCGCGGCGTCCGCGAAGTACTGATAGAACTGCTTCCAGGAGAGTTGATCCGGCTCGCTGATCAGAAACGCCCGCCCGTCTTCCGACGGCGCAGCGACCAGCGCACACGCGATCGCCTCGGCCACGTTGTCCACGTAGACCATGTTCGACGGCGTGTCGGCATCGCCCGCCAGAACGAGGCGTCCCGAGTGCAGAGCCGTGAGCGGTCGAGTGGTGAAGGTGCGTGAGTACGGCCCGTAGATGCGTACGGGCCGCAGAGAAATCGCCGGCAGCCCGCGTCCCGCCAACTGCGACACGGACTGCTCGGCAAGGAACTTCGCACGGCTGTAGCTGGCGCCGCTGCCGGGCTGTTGCGGCGCTGTTTCATCGAGCTGTGCGGGAACGTGGTCGCCATGCACCGCCATGCTGCTGATGTGCACGAAGCGGCGAATCCCGGCAGCCAGCGCAGCCTCGGCTGTCGTGCGTGTTCCGTCGACGGTCACCTTGAAAGAGGCCTCCGGTGGCCAGTCCGTTCCCACCGCGCAGTGGACCACGGCGTCGCAGCCTGCCATGGCGCGTTTCATGTCCTCAGCCGCACACACATCGGCGAGAACGATCTCGACCGGCAGCCGCGCGAGTCGGGCGGCGCCGCCGGGACGCCGCACCGCCGCGCGTACGTCCCATTGCCCGCTGGCGTGAAGCATCTCGACGGATCGGCATCCAAGGAACCCGCCCGCGCCGGTGACCAGCACCCGCGGCTTGCGGGCCGCATGCACAAGGGGCCCCGATGAGGCGGGCGACAGCGACTCGATGCCGCGCAAATCGAGGCCGCCGTCCGTCCATGGCTCCGGCAGGGGAGCCACGTCCTTGTAGCAGGCTTCGACGAGCTCGACCACCGGCAGTACGGAACGGCCCGAGAGCTGCGGCTTGTCGTTGCGATCGATCGCTTCAAGCCAATCGTCGAACTCCTGACGGAATGCCTTGTAGCCGACCAAATCCTGCTCGCCGTCCCAGGTCGCCGAGAGCTCGAAGCCCCGCGCGCGTCCGGCGAGCGAGTCGGTCGCTTCCGCATTCGAAGGGATGACCCGTAACCTGCAGAAATCGCTCCTCACCAGTTCGAGCGTGCCGCGTTCGCATGTCACTTGCACTGTCCCGCGCAATTGGCGAGTGCGACTGAGCTCGATGCGAGCCGGCACGGCTCCCCATTTCGAGTCGATTTCGAGGCGGACCTCGCAGTCGGTCTCGATTCCGCCGCGTGCGTTGTCGGCGTAGCGCGTCAGCCGCGCTGGCCCAGGCAGGACGTACAGCAGCTGATCGATCAGATGCGTTCCCAGATCGATGAGCACGCCCCCGCCGCCGCCTTCGCGCGTCAGCACCGACAGCGTCGCAAGCTGCCACGAGTACTCGCCGCCCTCCTCGATGTCCACCGCCAGCGGCCGGCCGACGAGGCCCTGCTCGATCACGCCGCGCAGAAGTCGCGACACTGGCAGGAGTCGCCTGTAAAGACCCACCGCGAGCACGACCCCGGCCCGGTCGGCCGCCTCGACCATGGCCGCGGCGTCCGCCCCGTTGATCGCCATGGGCTTTTCCACGAATACGTGAAAGCCCAAACCAGCCAGCGCGATGGACGCCGGCGCATGATGGGCCGGCGGCGTCGCCAGCACGATGCCGTCGGCCTCGGCGCGGGTAATCGCCGAAACATCGGCTTCGGCGCGCGTGATGCCGTACGCGTCGGCCAGCTCGCGCGCACGCGTCACGTCCCGATCGACCAGCGCGACGACCTTGATGCGATCGTGCCCCGCCAGGACGGGCAGCAGGCTCGCCTTCGTCACGGCGCCGCAGCCGACGACCGCAACGCGGAATGGGTTGGTGCTTGAAGTCGGGGACATCAGAAGGGATCGAAACAGGAATGGTACACCACGCAGCCGACGTGCCCTAGCGACGCACGGCGTCTGGATTCCTGGTGAACAGCGCGTTGACCTGGCCGGTCACTTCGCCAAGCTCGGCGCCATCGAGCCTGGACCCCGTGTATCCGCGCCGGCGCAGCGCGTCGGCGGCAGCAGGGCCGTTGAGCTCGATGATGATGTCCGGGGCGTGGAGGTCGAGCGTGCGGCCGGCGCCTTCGACCACCAGATCCTCGGCGCCTTCGACGTCGATCTTGAGCAGACGCACGCGAGTCGTCTCCGTCAGCACGTCGTCGAGCCGCGTGCAGGGGACGACGGTCTCACCCTGAGACTGCGTCGTGGGCAGCAGCGACGACGTGCTCGTGTGGTGATCGGGGCCGATGTTGAGGACGACGGTTCCCGTGCGGTCGCAAACGGCGTCATCGTGGACGGCAACCTGACTGGCCTTGTTCAACGCCACGTTCCGTTCAAGCGCCGCGCGTGCGCGCGGGAGCGGCTCGAAAGCGATCACCGACCCTGTGGGACCGACGAGCCTCGCGCCTGCCAGCGTCAGATAGCCGATGTTGGCTCCGACATCCACGAAGCAGTCGCCAGGCTTCAGCAGCCTGGCCATCAGCGCGACGGTATCCTCCTCGTAACGCTCTGTCGCATAGATGTACTGTCCGACCCACTCGCCCGGGTCGGCCCAGATCCGGAATCCGTCGCGCGTGGTCACGACGACCGCGTCGAGCAGCGGACCAACCGTCCGAATCTCGCTCACGGCGAAATGCTCGAGGCGCCAGCGGCCGGGGAAGTTGCTGGACACGGCGCGCAACAGCCGCGTGATGGCGACGAGCCGGGCTTTTCGCAAACGCATCTGAGCTGACTCCGCAGAGGCCACGCCGATCACCGCCGCTCGGCGAGCAGCGCGTCGTACGTCTCCTGAAGCCGTCGGGCGTGTGTCGACAGGCTGAAATGCGACTCGGCCCGCGCCCGCGCCGCCAGGCCGCACGCGCGCCGCAGATCCGGAGCGGCGAGCAGCCCCTCGATTGCGTCTGCCAGGGCCGCCGCATCTCGAGGCGGCACAAGGCGGCCGGTGACACCGTCTACGACCATCTCTGGAATCCCTCCGACGCGGCTCCCTACGACCGGCACTCCCGCGGCCATTGCCTCGAGCGTCGCGTTGCCGAGCGGCTCGACGTGAGAAGGGACGGCCACGATGTCGAACGCCGGAATCAGGCGTGGGGCGTCGTTGCGAAAACCGAGAAACCGAAAATGGGTCGTGAGGCCGAGCGCTGCGACGCGCCGCTCCATCGCTTCGCGCATGGCTCCAGCTCCCTTGAGATCGTCGCCCAAAACGGCAAATCTCACCGTCGTTCCCCGCGCCACGACAACGCGCGCGGCGTCGACGAACTCCCAGATGCCCTTGATCTCCGAGATCTGGCCGGTCAGCGCGACGACCGGAATGGCTTCGGGGAGCTCGAGCGAGCGGCGAAGGGCAGCCCTGGCCTCCTCGGCGACCGGCTGTGGCAGCTCGACCCCGTCATAGAGCACGTCGGACCGCTTGGCGAAGAGGACCGGGCTCACGCCAACGGCGTCGGCACGCAGGTACTCGGATACGAAGAGCACGCGATCCACATGCGGTCGCAGAAACCACGAAAAGCCCTCGGCGGTATCCGGGAAGCGCACGTGAGTCACGGCGGGAACGCGCAACAGCCGCGCGGCGTAGCCGCCAGGCTGGAAGCTTGGCACGTCGTTCGAGTGAATCAGCGCCGCGCCGATGCGCCGGGCGGTCCCGAGCACGCGCCGGATGCTCCGCAGGCCGGACAGCGGACGTCGCAGCTCCACGTGCGACAAGGGGAAGACATCGCAGCCGATTCCCGCGTCCCGCAGGGCCGTCGCCGTATCGCCCTCGGTGCCGACGACGACGTGCGGCACGTAGCGGGCCGGGTCCAGATGCCGAACCGTCAGGACGAGGGCGCGCTCGGCTCCGCTGAAGAAGGGTGCCCAGGCCAGGAAGAGGACACGTCTCGGCAACCCGTCCATCGTAGCCGAGGCGCCCAAGCCGGGATCCAGCGTTCTCGTTATGATTGCCCCATGAGCATCGTGGTCCGGACGGTGTTGGCCGCGTGGCTGCTGGTGACGGCACTGTCTACGTGCGCAGCCGCCGGCGTCACGGGTCGCAACGTGCTGGTCGTCGTCAACGGGGCGAACCCCGACTCTGTGCGGATCGGCGCGTACTACGCGAAGAAACGAGCGATCCCGGACGCCCAGATTCTCCGCCTCACGGAACTGGAACCCGACCCACCCGACGGCATCGACCGGCCGGTATTCGAACGGGCCATCAGCGCGCCCATCGCCGCCTGGCTCAACCGAAATCAGGCGCAGGACCGGATCCTCTTCATCGTGCTCACCAAAGGGATCCCGCTGCGCATCAACGGCGGGAGCCAGCCGAACTCGGCCGCCAGCGTGGACTCGGAGCTGTCCGTGCTCTACCTCCGCATGACCGGCGCAAAGGTCGAGACCGCCGGTCCGCTGCCGAATCCATACTTCCTCGGTGACCGGCCGATATCGGAGGCCAAACCCTTTACGCGGGAGGCGTTCGGCCTGTATCTGGTGACGCGCCTCGACGGCTTTACCGTGCGGGACGTCCTGGGACTCATCGACCGCGGGTCCACGCCGTCGCGGGACGGCCGGTTCATCTTCGATGAGAAGTTAGCCCTTACAGATGCGGGAAACGTGTGGCTCCGGCAAGCCGCCGAGCGACTGAAGGCGTTGGGGCTGTCTGACGATCGCGTCCTGCTCGACGAGTCCCCTGCCGTGGTGACCGGCCAGGTCGACGTGCTCGGGTACTACTCATGGGGCTCCAACGACCCTGCGATTCGCCAGCGGCACTTCGGCCTGAAATTCAAGCCCGGCGCGATCGGAGGCATGTTCGTGAGCACGGACGGTCGCACGTTCCGCGAGCCGCCAGCGAACTGGACGTTGGCGAATTGGAACGACACGACGACGTGGTTCGCCGGCTCCCCGCAGTCGCTTGCCGGCGACCTTATTCGCGAGGGCATCACCGGCGTCTCGGGTCACGTCGCCGAGCCGCTGCTTGGAAACACGATCCGTCCCCATATCTTGTTTCCCGCCTACGTGGCGGGATACTCCCTGGCCGAGGCTTTCTACCTTGCGATGCCGTCGGTGAGCTGGATGACGGTGGTGGTCGGCGACCCGCTCTGCGCGCCCTTTGCCAACGCGGCCACGACGCGTGTCGAGGACCCGCCCATCGATCCCGCGACGGAATTGCCAGCCGTTTTCAGCCAGCGGCGACTCGCCGCGGCCAGCAATTCGTCTCTGCCCCTGGAGGTCCAGCAGAAGCTCCTGCGGGCAGAGAGCCGCTCGCTGCGCGGAGATGAGGCCGGCGCCCGCTCCGATCTCGAGGCGGCCACAGACGCCGCTCCAGACATGCTAGGAGCGCAGATTCTGCTCGCCGTGAACTACGAGACTGCCGGTAACTACGATGCAGCGATAGTGCGCTACCGGAAAGTTCTGTCGCTGGCGCCAGACACGCCCCTGGCCTTGAACAATCTGGCGTATGCGCTTGCGGTGCGGAAAGGCGAGCTCCGCGAGGCGGTGCCGCTGGCGGAGCGGGCCCGGACGCTCGCGCCCCAATCCGGCGTGATTGCCGACACGCTGGGCTGGATCTATTTCATCTCCGGCGACGCCGGCCGTGCATTGCCGCTGCTGTCGGAAGCCGCCCGTCTGGAGCCCGAGAATGCCGAGATTCGTGAGCATCTGGCCACGATCCGGGCCGCGCTCGGCAGCGGTTCCGCCCGGCCTTCGCCTCCGCCAAAAAAGCGATAGTCTGCGCCGGGGATCAACCGACGCTTTCCCGGCGGAGCGTCTGGTAGTCCACCTTGTC
>JBKPSY010000133.1:0-8076 GCA_046735235.1 Acidobacteriota bacterium
CCCTGGCGCTGTTCCGCGTCGATGGGTTCAAACGCCACGCTGTACCCCGCCTTGATGAAGGCCAGCGTGGTCGTTGTTGGCGTCGAGAAGCCGTTCGGCAGCAGGTGCAGGAACTCGAGCATGCACTCGCGCCGCGCCGCCCGGAACCCGGACGTGAGATCCGGGATCTCCCGGTCCGTCAGGTAGGTGGCGAGCCGGTTCAACAGCGCGTTGCCGAGGCGCCGCGCCGTGGTCGCCTGCGTCGTCGCGGATCGCGCGCCGACCACGAGGTCGTACTCGTCGAGCCGGGTGACGAGCCGCACCGCGTCGGCGGGGCGGTGCTGGCCGTCGCCGTCGACGATGAGGATCGCGTCGCCGGTCGCGCGCCGGACCCCCGACTTCACCGCTGCGCCGTTGCCCTTGTTGTACGGATGCCGCACGACGATCGCGCCGGCCTCGCGCGCGCGTTCGCCGGTGCCGTCGGTGGACCCGTCGTCCACTACGATGACTTCGTGCCACGGGGCGGCGCCACGGAGCGCCCGCACGAGCTCGCCGACAGCCTCCGCCTCGTTGAGCGCCGGGACGATGATCGACGTCGTGGACGGACCGGCCACTCGCTACTCTCGCTCCACGTACTGCGCGACCGATTCCGATCGCGCCTTTCCGGAGTCCCCATTCATCTTGAGCTCGATCGAGCGCACGCGGTAGAGCAGATCCTCGAGCAGCTTGCGGCTGCCCGAGATCATGTCGCTGATGAGGCCGATGAGGAGCACCTGGAAGCCGACGATCATCATCACGGCGGAGATGATCAGCGACTGCACGTGCCCGCGGCCCTCGCCGGTGAAGTAGTAGAACAGGAAGCGGAACGTCACGAGCAGGCCGAGCAGGAACACCGTGCCGCCGATGTACGAGAAGACCTTGAGCGGCTCGTACATCGCGTAGATGCGCAGGATGGTCGCGCTCGAGGCCTTGACGTAGCTCCAGACGCTGTCGAAGAGGCGCGACGGCCGCACGCGCGTGTTCGTGCGCACCTGCACGTGCGCGATTGCCATCTTCTGCTTGCCGGCCTGGATGATCGACTCGAGCGTGTAGGAGAACTCCGAGACGATCGACATCCTGAGCGCGGCCTCGCGCGTGTAGGCGCGGAACCCGCTGGTCGTGTCCGGCACCTGCGTGCCCGACACCTGCCGCACGACCCAGCTGCCCAGGCGCTGCAGCCGCTTCTTCTGCGAGCTCATCTCGGAGATCGCCTGGATGTTCCGGTCGCCGATGACGATGTCGGCCTCGCCCTGCACGAGTGGCTCGATCAGCAGCGCGATGTCCGCGCCGACGTACTGGTTGTCGGCGTCGGTGTTGACGATGTAGTCGGCGCCGAGCTTCACGGCGGCGTCGATACCGGCCATGAACGCCGCGGCGAGCCCCCTGCGCCGGCGGAACCGGACGACGTGATGGACGCCGTTCAGGGCGGCGACCTTCGCCGTGTCGTCGCGGGACCCGTCGTCGATCACGAGGATCTCGATGACGTCGATGCCGGGCAGCCGCCGCGGAAGATCGCGCAAGGTGCCGGGCAGCGTCTCGGCCTCGTTGAGGCACGGGATCTGGATGATCAGCTTCGACACTATGACCTGCCCCTACGCGCCCACCAGCTTCTCGATGACGCCGTCCCACGTGACCGCTTCGGCGCGCGCCCGGCCCGCCGCGCCGTGCGACGCCGCCAGCGTCTTGTCCGCCGCGTAGCGGTTGATGGCCTCCGCGAGCGCCTCGGGATCAGCCTCCACGATCGCGCCGTTCACGCCGTCCTCGACGAACTCGAGCGGCCCGCCCGCGTCGCGCAGGGTGACCACCGGCTTCGCGCTGAGGAACGACTCGAGCGTGACGTACCCGAAATCCTCGTCGAACGGCACGTAGGCCACCACGGCCGCGCCCGCATAGAGCTCGATCAGCTCGTCGTCCGGCACGGAACCCAGGAACCGGATGCGGTCCGCCACGCCGAGCCGCCCGGCCAGGGCCTCGAGGTTCTGGCGCTCCGTGCCGTCGCCCGCCAGCAAGAGCGACAGCGGACTGTCCACGTGAGCCATCGCCTTGATCAGCAGGTCCGCCCGCTTCACCGACTCGAGCCGGCCGACCGACAGGACGTAGTCGCCGTACTCGCCGGTCCGCAGGCGCGAGGCCAGATGGGGCGGATGATACAGCGGCTCGGCGGTCAGGCCGTTGAACTTTGCGAGGCGGCCGGCCGTGTTACCGGCATTGGTGAACAGGCGGCGGCACTCGCCCAGCATCTTCGTGTCGAGGTCGATGAGCGAGGCCCGGAGGCCCACGTCGCCCTCGGTGTGGTCGAAGTCGCTGTACGGCGTGCCGCAGAGCTCGTACGCGGCGCGGTACTGATGAATCAGCCACGCGACCTTGTTCGGATGCCGCACGAAGTAGGACGGAAACTTCGTGCCGATGACGAGATCGATCGGACGGCCGTTGCTTTCCGATAGGTCGAGCATCCGCCACGCGGCGGCGTGCGCGAGGATTTCCTGCTTCGGATACCACTTGAACGGCAGGGCGACGCGTTCCACCAGATAGCCGCGCGCCTTCAGCTGCGCGACCAGGCTCCGCACATGGATCTCGGCGCCGCCCTCGACGAAGGGCACCTGCGCTTCGCAAACCACGACGGTCCTGATGCTCATGCTCGACCTGGTTGACCCGATCGACCCGATCGACCAGGCCGACCCGCTTACGTTGCGTGCCTGAAGTTGATCACGTCGCCGTCGGCGACGACGTATTCCTTGCCCTCGAGCCGGAGCTCGCCGTGATCGCGGCAGCCGGCCAGCGACCCGCGTGCGACGAGGGCATCGTATGCCACGACCTCGGCCCGGATGAAGCCGCGCTGGATATCGGAGTGGATTTCGCCGGCTGCCAGCTGCGCGATGGTGTCGCGCGGAATCGACCAGGCGCGGCACTCGTCCTCGCCGACGGTGAAAAACGACATGTAGCCGAGCAGGTCGTAGGTCGCGCGGATCACGCGGTCGAGGCCGGACTCCGAGAGGCCCAGGTCCGCAAGGAAGGTGGCCGCGTCGGCCGGATCGAGGTCCGCGATCTCGAGCTCGATCTTCGCGCAGACGGCAACGGCGCGCGTCGCCGCGCGCGACAGAAACGCCGTCAGGCCGGTTTTTTCGGCGGCCTTCTCGACGCTGCCGCCGACGTCCGGCACATCGGCCTCGTCGAGGTTGATGACGACCAGCAGCGGCTTCGCCGAGAGGAACTGGAAGCCGCGGAGCCGCCTCAGCTCGTCGCCGGCCAGGCCAAGCGCGCGAAGCGGCGTCCCGTTCTCGAGCGCCTCGCGGCACCGGAGCATCAGCGCCTTTTCCGCCTCGAGATCGGCCGTCTTCGATTTCTTGAGGTCCTTCTCGATGCGCTCGAGCCGCCGCTCGGCGACGCCGAGGTCGGCGAGGATCAGCTCGTCCTCCATCGCCTGGGCGTCGCGCGCGGGGTTGACCGACCCGTCGCTGTGCGCCACGGCCCCGTCGCGAAACGCCCGGACCACGTGCACCAGCGCGTCGGCGTTCTTGTAGGCGACGAGATCGACGAGCGATTTCGCGCCTCCGGCGGCGCTTGCGCCGCCGATGTCCGCAAACTCCACCGTCGCAGGGACGCGCTTCTTTGGGTTGAACATCGCGGTGAGGCGATCGAGCCGCGGATCGGGCACCTTCGAAATGCCGACCTGCACGTCGCCGCGACCGCCCTTGGCGGGCTCGCGCACGGCGGTCATGAGCTGGAAGAGCGTGGTCTTGCCGGTAGCGGGCAGGCCGATGAGCGCCGCGCGGAGCATGCCTTCAGGTCCTCGCGCCCGCGGAACGGGCCACGGAGCGGCCCCCGAGCGCGGGCAAAACGTTACATGGTAGCACGCAGACCTTCGATACCCCTTCGCGGTGGCCCAACCCCTTGGGGTAGGGGTTCGAGAAGGGCCGTTGACCTCAGGCGAAAGTTTAACGTAAGACGCTGAGTCTACAGAATTTGACGTTGACAACCTGAGGGGCTGTCCCTACCATCTCGGTGGACCAGAGTGGACTAAAGTGGACTCAAGCGCCGTCCTCAGGGGCAATGCCCCCGCCAAAATCGATGATAAGGGACGACTCAAGATCCCCAACGGATTTCGAGTCCTGGTCCAGCGCGCGTACGGCTCGGACCTTTTCGTCACCAGCCTCACCGGCGACAGCGTCCGCATCTACCCGATGCCCGTATGGCAGGCCGTCGAGCAAAAGCTCGGCGCCATGCCCTCGACGCACCCCGCGCGGCTCAGGTTCCTGGACCGCGTGAACTACTTCGGACAGACCGGCGAAATCGACGCGCAGGGCCGCGTGCTCGTGCATCAGCGACTCCGGGAATCGGCTGCGATGACCGGCGAGGTCGACGTCATCGGCCAGTACGACTACCTCGAAGTCTGGAACCACGAGCGCATCGTCGGCAAGCTCCAGCGCGAGCCCTTCAGTGACGAGGACGCGAAGGCGCTTTCGGAATTTGGGATTTGAGTCAGGTGTAGCGCAGGCCTTCAGGCCTGCCACCGCTCGACAACAACGCGCGACGAGCGACGGGTGACGAGCTGGAGCGACGAGCGACGAACGGAAGAGCGCACGGCGACCAACGGCGAGCGACGCACGGGGAGACCGCACGGCGACGAACGACGACCAGGGAACTGACGAGCGACCAGCGACACATGAGCCTGTGTTGCTCGAGGAGGCGCTCCAGTTCCTGCAGCCAGAACGCGGCGGCGTCTTCGTCGATTGCACGCTCGGGCTCGGAGGACACACGCGGGCGCTGCTGGAGCGAGGCGCGACCCGCGTCATCGGGATCGACCGGGACGCTGACGCGCTCCGGCTGGCGACCGAGCGGCTTCAGGGGTTTGGCGATCGGCTCGTGCCGGTGCACTCGGATTACCGGCAGATCGGCGAGGTGCTCGATGCGAACGGTGGCACGGTGGTGGATGGCGTTCTCGCGGATCTGGGCATCTCGTCCCTTCAGCTGGACGCTGACGGTCGAGGGTTCAGCTTCCGCCGGGATGAGCCGCTCGACATGCGGATGGATCGATCGGTCGGTGCAACGGCGGCCGATCTGGTGAACCGCTCAACCGAGCGGGAGATCGCCGACGCGATCTTTCAGTTCGGCGAAGAGCGCTACTCGCGCCGCATCGCGCGGGGGATCGTCGCCGCGCGGCCGCTCACGACGACCGGGCAGCTCGCCGCGATCGTGAGGCGCGCGGTGCCGACGCGAGGCTGGCAACGAATCGATCCCGCGACGCGCACCTTCCAGGCGCTGCGGATCTGGGTGAACGGCGAGCTGGACGGTCTCGACCGGTTCGTGCACGACGCGGCGTCGCGGCTGGGGGAAGGCGCGCGGCTCGTGGTGATCACGTTCCACTCGCTCGAGGACCGCATCGTCAAGCACACGATGCGCGGCTTGGCGAAGGACGACGACACGCTGCAGGTGTTGACGAAGAAGCCGCTCACGGCGAGTGACGCGGAGCGGCAGCGGAATCCGCGCTCGCGCAGCGCGAAGTTACGGGCTCTGGCGCGTGTGTAGCGCAGGCCTTCAGGCCTGCGAGCGCGGATTGGGCGATCGAACGAGGGGGGACTGATGGAAGCCTTCGAATACGCGATCAAGAAGGACATCCGGAACAACCCGATCGTTCGCGAGGTCGATCAGGCGCGCTTCAAGGAAATGTGGCGCTCCGCCTCCGTCGGCGCCCTGCTCGTCGCCATCCTGCTCTACTCGGCCTGGCAGCACTTCGAGTTGATCCGCTACGGCTACCGAATCGAGCAGATGCAGAAAGAACGCGCCGCCGAAGAGCAGATCAACCGTCACTTGAAGCTGAGCATCCAGACGCTCACCCGGCCGGACCGGATTGAGCTCCTCGCAAGCACCCGGTTGAAGATGGTGCAGCCGGCCGCCGCCGACACCTACATCCTCGAGCGCGTCGTCCCGAACGAAGCGCCCGCCACGTCGGTCGTCGCGTCGCGGTAGGGAGAAGGCCATGGCTGAGACGCCGACTCCCGACGCCTGGCGCGCGACGCTCCGGCGACGCGTGCTGTGGATCCTCGTCGCCTTCGTGGCCTGGACGGCCGGCATCGAGTACCGCCTCGTCTACCTGCAGATCTACCGTCACGACGACTACGTCGCGAAGGCCAAGCGCCAGCAGGTGCGAACGCTCACGCTGGCGGCGATCCGCGGCGACATCGTCGATCGCCAGAACCGCGTGCTGGCGACGAGCGCCGACGTCGAGTCGATCTACGCCGTGCCGACGGAGATCGAGGAAAAGGACACGAAGGGCACGGCGACCGCGCTGTGCCACGCACTGAAGGACTGCACCCCCGAATTCCTGGCGACGCTGACCAACCGACTCTCGAAGGAGGAGCGGGCCTTCCAGTTCGTGAAGCGCCACGTTTCGCCGGAGGAGGCCGCCGCCGTGCGCGCGCTGAAGCTCGACGGCATCGGCTTCATGAACGAGAGCCATCGCTTCTATCCGAACCGCGACCTGCTCGGGCCGGTGCTCGGCTACGTCGGCCTCGACAACAACGGGCTCGCGGGCATCGAGCAGAAATTCGATGAGACGATTCGCGGCAAGGACGGCAAGGTCATCGTCGTCACCGACGCCAAGCGGCACGCGTTCGATCGCCTCGAGCGGCCGCCGACGGCCGGCGCGTCGCTCGAGCTGACGATCGACAGCGTCCTGCAGCACGACGTGGAGCGCGAGCTGGCCCGCGGCGTGATCGAGAACCGCGCGGAAGACGGCGTCGCCGTCGTGATGGATCCGTGGACCGGCGAGATCCTCGCGATGGCCAGCTACCCGGACTACAACCCGAATATCGCCGGACGCCTCGATCCCAACGCGCTGCACAATCCTGCGGTCGAGGAAATCTACGAGCCGGGTTCCACGTTCAAGACGGTGACGGCGTCGGCGGCGCTCGAAGAGAAGCTCGTCACGCCGGACACGCTGATCGATTGCGCGCCCGGGTACATCGACATCGGTCAGCGGCGCGTGCGCGACACGCATCCGCACGGCGTGCTCACCTTCACGGACGTGATCGTCGACTCCAGCAACGTCGGCGCGATCAAGACGGGATTCAAGGTGGGCGCGGACCGGCTCGAGCGATACGTCCGGCGCTTCGGATTCGGCACGGCGTCGCTGCAGGAGCTGCCTGCCGAGTCGCGCGGCAGGGTCTGGTCGCAGTTCAGCGACGACGCGCTGGCGTCCGTCTCCATGGGCTATCAGATCGGCGTCACGCCAGTCCAGATGGCGGCCGCCGTCAGTTCGATCGCCAACGGCGGCGTGCTGATGCGCCCGCGTCTCGTGCGCGCGACGATTCGTGACGGCGTGCGCCAGCCGGTGGCGCCCGAGGCGATCCGCCGAACGGTGAGTGCGGAAACGGCGGCGACGCTGACGACCATCATGGAAGGCGTCGTGCAGCGCGGCACGGGCAAACCGGCGCAGATCGACGGCTACACGATCGCCGGCAAGACGGGCACCGCAGGCAAGGTGATCAACGGGAAATACTCGAAGGAAAAGTATTTCTCGTCATTCGTCGCGTTCATGCCGTCGAGGAACCCGGTCATCACCGTCGTCGTGATGATCAACGCGCCGAGCGCGGGGCCGTACTACGGTGGCCTTGTCGCCGGCCCGGTGTTCAAGCGCATCGCCGAGGTTGCGACGCGCCGCCTGGGCATCCCGCGCACGGTCAATCCTGAACAGCCCGTCGTCGTGACGCCACCAGGCGCGCTCGGCGACACCCGCACGGTCAGGTTCGTGGCCCCCCGGGCACCCGAGGCGACCGCGGGCCAGGAAGGCGTGATGCCGGACCTGCGCGGCCTCAGCGCTCGCGCTGCGGTGCGCACGCTCTCGCGCGTCGGGCTCGTGCCGCGCCTGGCCGGCTCCGGGTTCGTGACCGATCAGCAGCCCGATGCGGGCGCGCCGCTCCGTGGCGACGAAGCCGTCACGCTGACGCTGGCGCGCAACGTGGACCCACCGTCCGGAGATTCGGCGCGCCCATGACGCTCTCGGCGCTCCTCGCGGCGCTGGTCGCTCCGGGGCTTCTCACTCGCGCGCCCGCCGTGCCC
>JBKPSY010000134.1:0-20864 GCA_046735235.1 Acidobacteriota bacterium
ACCCATAGACCCATTGACCCATAGACCCATAGACCCATAGACCTATGGACTTCTGACATGACCCTACCGACCATCTGGTTCGTGCTCGTTGGCGTGCTGATCGCCGGCTACGCGGTGCTCGACGGGTTCGATCTCGGCGTCGGCATCCTGCACCTGTTCGTGAAGGGTGACGCCGAGCGGCGGCTGTCGATCAACAGCATCGGCCCGGTATGGGACGGCAACGAGGTGTGGCTGGTCACCGCGGGAGGCGCGCTGTTCGCGGCGTTCCCCGAGGTGTACGCGAGCGCGTTCTCGGGGTTCTACACCGCGTTCATGCTGCTGCTGCTCACGCTGATCGGCCGGGCCGTCGCGATCGAGTTTCGCAGCAAGCACGCGTCGCCCCGCTGGCGGCAGAGCTGGGACGTCGTCTTCAGCGTCGCGAGCTTCGGCGCGGCGCTGCTGATGGGCGTGGCGTTCGGCAACGTCATCTCCGGCGTGCCCATCGACCAGGACCGCAACGTCACCGCCTCGCTGCTGGATCTGCTGCATCCGTACGCAATTCTGGTGGCCCTGACGACGATCGCTCTTTTTGCCCTGCACGGTGGCATTTATCTCGTACTCAAGACCGACGGGCCGATGCAGGCGCGCGTACGGTCGTGGATCCGCCCGCTGGTCGTCACGTTTTCGCTCGCGTATGTCACCGTGACGATGGCGACGCTGCTGTATCAGCCGCACATGGTCGCGCGGATCCAGGCGAGGCCGGAGCTGTTCGTGTTTCCGGTGGCCGCGCTATTGGCCGTCGCAAATATTCCGCGCGAGATATTTCACGGGCGGGAGTTCCGCGCGTTCCTGTCGTCCTCGTTTGCGATCGTCTTCCTGATGTCGCTGGTGGGGCTCGGGCTGTACCCGACGCTGCTGCGTTCGACGCCGGACGCCGCGCGCAGCCTCACGATTTACAACGCCGCGTCATCGGAGAAGACGCTCGGCATCATGCTCGTCATCGCGACGATCGGCGTGCCGGTCGTGCTCACCTACACGGCGGTGATCTACTGGATCTTCAGGGGGAAGGTGAGGCTGGGGAGCCATTCGTATTGAAGAATGAAGAATGAAGAATGGCCGAACTGAAGTTCGGCCCTACGACAGTCATTCATACCTGAGCGCCCGTGTCGGGTCGAGGCGTGCGGCACGGCGTGCGGGCAGGTATGACGCGGCCATGGCGACGCCGATGAGCACGGCGAGCGCCGATCCGATCGCCAGCGGGTCAGTCGGCGCGATCCCGAAGAGGAGACTTTCTATCAGCCGCGAGGCGGCCAGCGCGAGCAAGAGCCCGACGGCCGATCCGATCCCCAACACGACGACGATCTGACGCATGACGAGGCGAAGCACGTCGGCCCGGCCCGCGCCGAGCGCCATCCGGATCCCGATTTCCTGCGTGCGCCGAGCCGTCTCGTACGAGACCACGCCGTAGAGACCGACACAGGCCAGCAGCAGTCCAATCGTTCCTGAGACCGCAGTCAGCGCCGCGAGCGCGCGCGGCTTCCCGATGGTCTCGGCGATCTGCTGCCGCTCGGTCTTCATCCCGGCCAGCGCAATTGCCGGATCGCTCCGCGCGACGGCTTCCCGAATGGCGGAGGCCAGCGCCATGGGATCAGACGCCGTGCGCACTTCAACGGTCATGGCGCTTGCGGCGAACTGCGCGTGCGGCATGAAGAGCGTCGGCGGCGCGTGCTGCTCGAGACGCGCGTACTTCGAATCGCGCGCAACGCCGATCACCTGGATTGGCACGTTGCGGTCGGGGCCAGTCGTGAGCACGAAGGACCGCCCGATCGGCGCCCGCTCCCCGAACACCTCCCGTGCCATCGTCTCGTTGATCACGGCCACACGAGGACGTCCCTCGCTATCCGCTGCCGAGAGATCCCGGCCCGCCACCACCGGAATGCCCATCGTCTCGAGGAAGTTCCAGCGGGCCACCTGGATGAACGCGCTCCGCGGATGGCCAGTGCCATCCGGTTGAACGGTTTCCTCCCACTCGGTCTCCGCGATGAGAGGCATCGCAGACATCGTGCAGGATTGGACGCCTGGAACCGCTTCGATTCCCGTCATGATTCGATCGTAGGTGTCGAACAGGCGAGACGAGGGCTCGCCTTGCGGCCCGGGATCCATCCGGAATACGAGCACCTTGTCGGCGTTGAACCCCACATCGACCCTGCTGAAGTTGTAGAGCGTGCGCACCAGCAGGCCCGCGCAGACGAGGAGCACGAGGCTCGCGGCGACTTCCGCGGCGAGCAGCGCCTGGCTGGCGAAGCCGCGGACCCGGCCTCCCCGCTGTGAGCTGGTCCTGAGCGATGCGGCGAGGTCTGGGCGTGTCGCCCGCAGCGCGGGTCCGATGCCGAAGAGCAGCGCCGCGATCGTGGACAGTCCGGCCGTGAATGAGAGAACCCGCAGATCGAGCCGCGCGTCCACGATCGGCGTCTCGCGCGACGGAAGCCACGACATGAAATCCTTGCCCCACAAGGCGAGGACCGCCCCGCCGACGCCTCCGACCAGTGCCAGCAGCAGGATTTCGGTCAGCAGCTGCCGAACCACACGCGCGCGGCTCGCGCCCATCGTCACGCGCACCGTGATTTCCTGGCGTCGCGCCGACGAGCGCACCAGCAGCAGCGCAGCGAGGTTGACGCACCCGATCAGGAGGATGGCGCCGACGACGGCGAACGAGACCGCCAGGATGTCACGGGCATCGAGTCGAGGACCGTCGGGACCCTGCGCGCCGGGACGCACGCGGAGCTGGGGAATCGCGCTGCGCCCGGGGTTCGGCGTATCGGGCGGGCGGGCCGCCCAGCTCTCACGCACGGTCTCCGCGAAGACCGGCTGCAGCTCGGCGAGGGCCTGCTCGCGGGTGACGCCGGGCCTCAGCCGCGCCATCATCTGGAGCCACCAGAACGACGCGGGCCGCGCGCGGCCGGCCGAATCCAGCTGAGCCGCGGCGGCCACTGGCAGCGTGATGTCGTTCGACTCCGTCATCCGCGGGCCATCGAATCCCTCCGGCGTGACGCCCACAATCGCGACCCGCAGGCGATTGACGTCAATTGTCTTCCCGATCACCCCCGGATGACCCGCGAAGCGCCGGCGCCAGTATCGGTGGCTGATCACCGCCACGGGCTCTGCGTCTGGGCGATCGTCTGCCGTCGCCAACGTGCGCCCTAGGGCCGCGCGCACACCGAGTCCTGCGAAATAGCGCCCGGTGACGAAGAGGCCGGATGCCGTATCCGTCTGCCGATCGGCCACGACGTTCAGCGTGCCGGTCGGCGAGAAGGCGATCACGTCTGCGAGTGTGGCCGCGTGTTCGGCAAATGCCTGGACCGTGAACGCGGAAAAGGACGTGCGAATGCCGAGACCGCCCGGTCCCGGCCGACCGTACCCGGAATAGCGCGCCACCATCGCATCCGGCGCGCGCAGCCAGTCGAACACGACGAGCTCTTCCGGCGCCTCCACTGGGAGCGTTCGAAGCAGCAGCGCATCGACGACGCTGAAGACCGCCGTGTTTGCGCCGATGCCGAGCGCGAGCGTCGCGATCGCGATCGCCGTGAACTCTTTGCTCCTCGCGAAGGTGCGCAAGGCATATCGCAGATCGATGCGCCATTCGTCCACGAGGCGGAGGCCGAAGCTCTGCCGCGCCTCTTCCTTGAATTTCTCTATCGATCCGAACTCCAGGCGGGCGACTCGCCGTGCGTCGGCCGGAG
Organism: Acidobacteriota bacterium; assembly: GCA_046735235.1. GTDB lineage: Bacteria > Acidobacteriota > Vicinamibacteria > Vicinamibacterales > JAENWD01 > JAENWD01. Next base: position 3,720 of record JBKPSY010000134.1, read on the forward strand.
TCAGGCCTCGCCGCGCGACCAGGTCCTCGGCGCGGCGCTCGATGTGGAACTGCAACTCGTCGGCCATGTGGTCTTCCATCTCGGAGCGATGGACGACGTTGTGCCAGAACGAGCGGACGCCGGACCAGAAGGGCATCACGCCTCCTGTGCGCGCAGCGCCATGTCGACCGCGAGCGACGCGCGGCTCCATCGCTCGGTTTCGGCCTTCAGGCGCTTTCGCCCGGCCGCCGTGAGGCTGTAGAACTTCGCCTTCCGGTTGTTGTCGGACGTGCCCCATTTGGCGTCGAGCAGGCCTTGATGCTCGAGCCGATACAGCGCGGGATACAGAGCGCCCTGCTCGATGGCGAGCGCGCCGCCGGTGATGTGCTCGATGCGCAGCAGCACGCCGTAGCCGTGTTCGGCGCCGAGCGACAGGGCCTTGAGGATCAGTAGATCGAGCGTGCCGGGCAGGAGCTCGGCCTCGGGAACGATCACGGGCAGCCTCTCCTATACGCCTTAGGAGACTACGCCGATTCTCCTAAGCGGTCAAGGAGAGAGCGCGCGGGTGGCGGATTGCGGGTTGCGGATTGGCGGGGGCTGAAGCCCCGGCCCTACTACTGCTTACTACTTCTCATCCGCCGCCTGCGCCTCGCGCCGGCGGAACATGGTGTCGACGAGGCCGGGTGAGCTGTGGTTGGGGTTCCAGCCGAGGCGCAGGACGGTGATGCGCACCGGCGTGCGGCCGAAGCGGAGCGCTTCGTTGCAGCTCCACATGTAGAGATCGAGATGCCGACCCTGCACCTCGGGGCCGGTGTCCATGACGGTGTAGATGCCGTCGTAGCGCGTGCCCGGCGCGTCGACCTGGACGACGGAGCCGACAGGGAGCAGGTCCGGATCGGCGGCGGCGATGCCGGAGCGCACGTTGACGCCGGACGCGGTCGTGCTGCCCTTGCAGTACGCGGTGGCCGAGAAGAGCAGCCGCGCCCCGGCGATGGCGGGCGGCCCGACGTCGCTCACCGGGCGGCCCTGTGCCGCGAAGCGCGAATCGAGGATCGTCACCTCGTACAGCCACACGAATCCCACGGCGACGACGACCGTCGCGAGTACTTTCCGCCAGAGGGAGTTGGCGAGAATCATTTCGCGAAATGCTCGTAGCCGCCAGAGATCGGCTCCCGGCGTCCGTCCGCGTGCACGACGGTCAGGTCGGGCGCCTTCGTCACGGTGCCAATCCGGGTGAGGCGCAGATCGCCGATCTGCCGCTGCACGCCGCGGAGAGCACCCCGACGCTTCGGCGAGGCCGTGAACAGCAACTCGTAGTCGTCGCCGCCGGCCACCGCCTCGCGCACGGGATCATGCCCTAGACGGACCGCCGCCGCCACCGTGTCGGGATGAATGGGGAGGGCCTGCGCCTGGAGCTCGAAACCATGCCCGGAGGCGTCCGCCAGCCGGGCGACGCCATCGGCCAGGCCGTCGCTGAGGTCGATTGCGGCGGTGGCCGCGTGACAGCGGCCGAGCGCCTGGCCGAGGCGTACACGGGCCTCAGGCTGCAGGTAGCGTGCCACGCAAGAATGCCCGGTATCCGAGGCCTCGGAGTGGCCGGACCTGAGCAAGTCGAGCCCGATCCGACCGTCGGCGAGGACGCCGCTGACGAATACGTCATCGCCCGGACGCGCCCCGCTGCGGGTCAGCACGCGCCGCCTGTGCACGGCGCCGACAAGCGTGACATCCACCGTGAGCGGACCGCTGGTCCTGGTGATGTTGCCGCCCACGATACGCGTGCGCGACTCGGCCGCGAGCGCCAGGAGGCCGTCGATCAGCTCGTCGAAGTCGGCGAGCGGGAGATCCGCCGGCAGCACGAGCGACAGCGTCGCGAGCCGGGGCGTGGCGCCCATCGCGGCGAGATCGCTGAGATTCACCGCGAGCGCGCGATGGCCGATCGCGCGCGGGGGCACGAAGCGGCGATCGAAGTGCACGCCGTCGACGATCGCGTCGGTGGTGATGACCTCGACGAGGCCCCGCGCCGGCTCGTACACGGCCGCGTCGTCGCCGACGTCGACGAGGAGCCAATCCGGAGCCGGGCCAATGCGCTCGCGGATGCGCGAGATCAGCGCGTGCTCGCCGATGTCCCGAACCTGGTGGCCCTGAAGGGCCGCCCTACTGTCCGCCGCACCCTGGCCCCTGCCCCCTGACTCCTGGCCCCTATTTGGCATAGTCGACCGCGCGCGTTTCGCGAATCACGGTGACCTTGATCTGCCCGGGATACTCCAGCTCGCTCTCGATGCGCCGCGCGATGTCGCGCGAGAGCCAGACGGCCTCGTCGTCGCTGATCTTCTCGCTCTCGACCATGATGCGAATCTCGCGGCCGGCCTGCAGCGCGAACGCCTTCGAGACGCCCTTGAACGAGTCGGCGATGTGCTCGAGTCGTTCGAGGCGCTTGACGTACGACTCGAGGAGATCGCGCCTGGCGCCCGGACGCGCCGCCGAAATGGCATCGGCAGCCTGCACGATCATCGCCTCGAGCGACGGCCAGTCGATGTCCATGTGGTGCGCCGCGACGGCCAGCAGCACTGGTTCCGACTCGCCGTGCTTCCGCAGGATGTCGAGGCCGAGCTCGAGATGGCTGCCGTGCAGGTCGCGGTCGACGGCCTTGCCGATGTCGTGGAGGAACGCGGCACGCACGGCGACGTGCGTCTTCAAACCCAGCTCTCGCGCCATCACGCCGGCGAGAAACGCGACCTCGCGCGAGTGGTTCAGGATGTTCTGGCCGTAGCTGGTGCGGAACTGCAGGCGGCCCATCAGGCGCAGCACTTCGGGATCGAGGTCGTGCAGGCCCAGCTCGAAGGCCGCGGCCTCGCCGTCCTTCCGCACGGCGTCGTCCATCTCGGCCTTGACCTTCTCGACGACCTCCTCGATGCGCGCCGGATTGATCCGCCCGTCGGCGATGAGGCGCTCGATCGCTCGCCTGGCCACTTCGCGGCGAAAGGGATCGAAGCTCGAGAGGATGATCGCGCCCGGCGTGTCGTCGACGATCAGATCCACGCCGGTGGCGACCTCGAGCGCGCGGATGTTGCGGCCTTCGCGGCCGATGATCCGCCCCTTCATGTCGTCGCTCGGCAGATCGACGACAGTGACGGTGGTCTCGATGGTGTGGTCGGCGGCGCTGCGCTGGATGGCCTGAGTGACGATGCCGCGCGCGCGCTCGCCGGCCTGCTCGCGCGCCTCGGCCTCGATGCGCTTGACGAGCGTCGCGGCGTCGCGACGGGCGTCAGCTTCCATCTGGCGGACGAGGGTCTCCTTCGCTTCGTCCTGCGTCAGGCCGCCGATGCGCTCGAGATCGCGCCGCTGCCGCGCGAGGAGCGCCTCGGCCTCTGCGGCGCTCTTCGCGATCGTGTCCTCGCGCGCGGCGATGGCGTCCTCGCGGCGGCCGAGCGCCTTCTCGCGCTCGTCCAGGGCCTGCGTCTGCTCGAGCAGCGCCGCCTCGCGCTTCACGAGCAGCTGCTCCATCCCCGTGATCTGCTGGCGATGGTCGCGCGCGAACTGCTCGGCCTCGACGCGCAGCTCGTGCGAGCGCTCGCGCGCCTCGATGAGCGCTTCCTTGCGCCGCGCGTCCGCGTCCCGCTCGGCGTCGCGCATGATCCGCGACGCCTGCTCCTCGGCCCTGCCGACCGTCTCAGCGGCGATGCGCTTGCGGTTGGCAATCCACCAGGCCACCGCCGCGGCCGCGGCCGCGAAGGCGACGAAGACGTCGAGGATGTATTTGAGGGCTTGGGTGGACACAGGACAGGTCCAACGGGTCGATCGGGTCCGATCAGGTCCGATCAGGTCCCGATCGGGTCCGATCAGGTCCGATCAGGTCCGATCTGGTCCGATCAGGTCCGATCGGGTCCGATCGGGTCCGATCGGGTCGATCACGTCGTTCGGGTCAAGGACGACCCGCCGAGACCTCTGCGACCTGATCCGACCTGATCCGACCTGCCAGACCCGAAGAAAACAGCCCCGTGGTGCCGTGTGGGGAGGCACGTTGAACCTGCGAAAGCAGGTGGAACCGCTGTTTGAAAGCCGCCCGTCAGGCTTCCTCTCGGCGGAGGCATGCACACGGGGCGGCGCCGCGATTCACTTGGGTCTAGCGTTGGCTCAAGCGAACCTCCGAGCCAGCACGAGCACCGCAGGGCCGTGGCTATTCTATCGGAAAAATACGCATGGAGGACCAGTGCCGGGTGCCGGGTGCCCAGTGCTTGGTGCGGTGCTTGGTGGCAGGTGCCTGGTGCGGTGCCGGGTGCCTTGTGCCGGGGTGCCCTCCTGGGCTCTGCACCCAGCATCCGGCACCTGGCACCGCACCAGGCACTGAGCACCTAGCACTGGGCACGGGCAGGCTGTTAGCGAAGCCTCGGATCCGCGGCGAGCACTTCGTCGACGAGCCGCTCGATCTCCCCGGCGCGGGCGGCAACGGCGGTGGCGCGGGATTCCTTGTCGGCGCGCTGGCGGAAGACTTCGTCGGCCAGGTTCAGCGCGGCCAGGACGGCCACGCGCAGGAAGTCCGACGTGTCGTTGGCCTCGGAGGCCAGTCGCATCTTCTCGTCCACGTACGCCGCCAGCTCCGCCACGTACGCGGGCTCCAGCGTGCTCGTCACAGGGTAGCGCTGGCCCTGGATGACGACGGGGACGACGTGTTCGGAGTCGGCGGACATAAACCTGTTCACCGTGCAGGGCGTTTAGCAGGGCTGAAGCCCTGCCCCACTACGGCTACAGCGACAACCCTTCGAGCTGTTCGAGCATCGTCGCGACGCGGGCGCGGACCTGATCGCGCTCGTCGCGCAGCGCGGCGATCTCGCCGGTGGTGTTCTCGGCGGCCATGAGCCGCGAGTGCGCGGCCTCGAGCTCGCGCGACAGGCGGGCGTTGTCTTCGGCGAGCCGCCCGGCATCGCCCTTCAGGCGGTCGATCATCGCGACAAGCAGCTTGACCTTCTCTTCGAGGCGATCGATGGGCTCGATGTCGGCGCGGGTTGCGGTCTTTGTGACCATTTAAGACTCCGGACTACGGACTAAAGATGGCCGGGCTAAAGCCCGGTCCTACGTACTACCTACGTCGGCAGACCCGAAGGCCTGCGCTACAAACGGCGGCGCGGCCCAAGTCGCGCCCTACTGCGATGCCAGGGCTGAAGCCCCGGCCTACTGCTACGGACCCACAGACCCACGGACCTGAACACCTACAGACTTACGACGCGCTAGCGCCGTACTGCGCCATGAGCCTTCGCGAGCTCCGAGACGATTTCTTCCATTGCCTCGTCTGCGTCGCGGTCGGTCAGCGTGCGCTCCGCGGCCTGGAACGTGAGCCGGAAGGCAAGGCTCACCTTGCCTTCTGGAATGCCCTGACCCTGGTAGCGGTCGAACTCGACCACGCGCACGAGCGTCGACGGCGCCACCGCTCGAATCGTGCCACGAACGTCGGCGGCGGGCAAGGTGTCCACGACAAGAATCGCGAGGTCACGCACGATCGACGGGAAGCGCGGCAGCGGATGCGTGCGCTCGATGTCAAGAATCGTGACGAGATCGACAACCTCGTCGAGGTCCAGCTCGGCGACGTACACCTCGTCCTGCGCCGGGATGTCGCGCGCCGCGGCGAGCGTCGGCAGCAACTGCCCGACGACTCCGAAGACGCGCGGCCCGGCATCGGACGCGACGACGATCTCCGCCGTCCGACCCGGCGCGAGGAAGGGACGCGTCGCCACACGCGCCGTCAGCGACAGCCCGAGCCAGCGGCCCAGCGCCTCGACGACGCCCTTGAGGTCGAAGAAGGTGACGGGCCGCGGCTTCGCGCTCCAGTCCTCGGCGTCGAGCGCGCCCATCCAGGCGAGCCCGAGCGCGCGGCGTTCCCCGCGGGTGGCGACGAAGCGCGTGCCGAGCTCGAACAGCCGCACGTCGCGCTGCCCGTGGCGGCGGTTGTGGCTCACCGAGTCGACGAGCCCCGGCAACAGGGACGGCCGCAGCACCGCGAACGTCTCCGAGAGCGGATTCGCGATCGGCACGAGGTCGGCCTCGTCTGCGAACTCGCGCGCGGCCTTGTCGGCGATGAACGAGAACGTCACGCACTCGTTGAAGCCGGCGGCGGAGACGAGCCGCCGCACGGCGCGATCCTGCTCGAGCCGCACCGACGGGCGCGCCGGCGCGGTCGTCAGCGCCGGGAACGTCGTCGGCAGGCGGTCGTACCCGAAGTGCCGGGCGACTTCCTCGACGAGATCCACGTCGCGCGCGACGTCCACGCGCCACGACGGCACCGAGACGGCCCAGCGCGCCGCGGACGCCTCGCCGATGACGAAGCCAAGGCCGGTGAGAATCCGCCGGACGTCGTCCACGGCCACGTCGGCGCCGAGCATCCGGCGGACCAGGGCGACGTCGAAGGGCACGACCGCCGGCGCCTTCGGCTCGGCACACGCGTCGATCCAGCCGTCGCGTGCCTTTCCGGCGCCAATCTGCTCGAGCAGCGCGCACGCGCGCGCCAGCCCCTCGGCCGCGGCGGCGAAGTCGGCGCCGCGCTCGAAGCGGTACGACGCTTCGGTGGACAGGCCGAGCTTCTTGCTCGTGCGTCGGATCGTGCCGGGCGCGAAGTACGCGCTCTCCAGGACAATCGTCCGGGTCGACGCTGAGACCTCGCTGTCGGCTCCGCCCATTACGCCGCCGAGCGCCTGCGGCCGATCCTTGTCCGCAATCACCAGCATCTCGGCGTCGAGCGCGCGGGCCTGGCCGTCGAGCGTCTTGATCCGCTCGCCGGTGCGCGCCGTGCGGATCCGCAGCTCGGGCCCCGTCAGCTTCGCCAGGTCGAATGCGTGCAGCGGCTGGCCGAGCTCCAGCAGCACGTAGTTGGTCACGTCCACGACGTTGCTGATGGCGCGGACGCCGGCCTCGGTGAGGCGCGCCGACAGCCACGCCGGCGACGGGCCGATGGTCACGTCCGCGATCGCCGCGGTGTAGCGCGGGCAGCGGGCCGGATCCTCGACGGCAACCGTGAGCGGTCCGAGAGACGAGGGGCTCGCCGCGCCGAGCGACATGCCGGCGGGCTCGCGGAGCGTGGTGCCATAGCGCGTCGCGATCTCGCGGGCGAGGCCGATCAGGCTCAGGCAGTCCGGCCGGTTCGCCGTGATCTCGAAATCGATCACGTCGTCTTCGACGGAGGCCACCTCGAAGCCGGCCATGTGCATGTCACGGGCGAGCGTGGCGGTGTCCACCGGCACGTCCACCAGCTCGCGCAGCCAGGAAGCCGGGGCCTTCACTGCGGGAACTGCTCCAGGAAGCGCAGGTCGTTCTCGTAGAACAGGCGGATGTCCTCGACGCCGTGCATCAGCAGCGCGAGGCGCTCGATGCCGACGCCGAACGCGAAGCCGGTGACTTTCGTCGTGTCGTACCCGACGGCCTCGAACACGGCGGGATGCACCATGCCGCAGCCGAGCACCTCGATGAACCCGGTGCGCTTGCACATCGCGCAACCGCTGCCGTGGCACTGCTGGCAGCCGATGAACACGTCGGCGCTCGGCTCGGTGTAGGGGAAGAAGCTCGGACGGAACACGACCGGCGTCTCCGGCGTGAACAGCTCGCGGAGAAACCCGATCAGCGTCCCCTTCAAGTCGCCCATCGTCACGCCCTCGCCGACGACGAGTCCTTCGACCTGCTGGAACATCGGCGTGTGCGTCAGGTCGAGGTTGTCGCGGCGGTAGACGCGGCCCGGGGCGATGACGCGCACCGGCGGCGTGTGCGATTCCATATAGCGGATCTGCATCGCCGACGTGTGCGTGCGCAGGAGCGTCGCGGCGAGGTCGCCCGTCCCCGTGTGCGCAGGGCGCGCCCAGGGCTTGGCGAGGTAGAGCGTGTCCTGCATGTCGCGCGCCGGGTGGTCCGGCGGCATGTTCAACTTCTCGAAATTGTGGAGGTCGTCCTCGGTCTCGGGGCCGTCGATGATCTCGTAGCCCTGACGCGCGAAGATCGCCTCGATGCGCTGGCGCATCTGCGTCAGCGGATGCAGGCGTCCGACGACGGGAGAACGGCCGGGAAGAGTGACGTCCACGGCGCCAGCCGGCGGACGTGACGCCCTGACCTCCGCGACGCGCGCGTCGAGGGCCGCCTCGATCTCTTGCTTCAGCTCGTTGACCTGCTTGCCAAGCGCGGGCCGCTCGGCCGGCGGGGCCGACGCGAGGTCCTTCATCAACGCCGCGACAGCGCCGCCCTTGCGTCCGAGGAACCGATCGCGCAGCGCTTTCAGCTGGGCGTCGGTCGTCGCGGCGGCGAGCTCGGCGATGAATTCGGAACGGAGAAGGTCGATTGGGGATGACACGGTGTTGGCGACCGTAGCTGTCAGCAGGCAGCTGGCGGCTGGCAGTAATGATCGAGAAGCTGGCAGCGGTTGGCTGGCAGCTGGCAGCGCGTCAGTCGATCGTGCCCGCTGCCTGCTGCCCGCTGTCCTACGCCGCCGGCTGCGTCGCCTTGCCGGCTTTCGCGACGAGCTTGCCGAACCCGGCGTTGTCCTTCACCGCCAGGTCGGCCAGCTGCTTGCGATCGAGCTCGATGCCCGCCGCCTTGAGGCCGGCGATCAGCGCGCGGTACGTCGTGCCGTGCTCGCGGGCGGCCGCGTTGATGCGGACGATCCACAGGCGGCGGAAGTCCCGCTTCTTGTTGCGCCGGCCGACGAAGGCATACTTGCCCGCGGTATCGGCCGACTCTTTCGCGGCGCGATACAGCTTGCTCTTGTTGGCAAACATGCCCTTCGTGCGGGCCAGCAGCTTCTTCCGCTTGGCGCGCCGGACGTTTCCACGCTTCACTCTCGGCATTGCAAACTCCCTAGAAAGTCCATAGGTCCATAGGTCCATGGGTCCATAGGTGAATCATGGGCATTTCCCCATGCACCCATGGACTCATACGCCCACGCACCTTACTTGTACGGCAACATCCTCGCGATGCGATCCGCGTCCTGATCGGACACGGGCTGCGAACCGCGGAGCGCGCGCTTACGCTTGGTGGTCTTGCTCGTGAGGATGTGCCGCTTGAAGGCGGCGCCCCGGCGGAACTTGCCGGTGCCCGTCTTCTTGAACCGCTTGGCGGCGCCTCTGTGCGTCTTCAGCTTCGGCATGATTCGTTAACTCTCGCTCTCCGGCGTACTGGCGGCCGGTCCCGCCTGCGCTCCCGCGGGAACGCCCTGAGCCGTCGGCGCGGCACGGCGGCTCGACTCGCCGGCCGGCTTGCTGCGCTTCTTCTCCGCACCCTGCGCCAGAATCGTGTGCATCTGGTTGCCCTCCTGGCGCGGGTTGGATTCCACGGTGGCGGCCTCGCCGAGGTCGGCAATCAGCCGCTCGAGGATGCGCCGCCCGATCTCGGGATGCGCCATCTCGCGGCCGCGGAAGAAGATCGTCGCCTTTACCTTGTCGCCGTCGGCGAGGAAGCGCTCGATGTGCTTCTTCTTGAACTGGTAATCGTGTTCGTCCACCTTCGGACGGAACTTGATTTCCTTGACCTCGATAATCCGCTGGTGCTTCTTCGCCTCGCGGGCGCGCTTCTGCTCCTGGTACTGATACTTCCCGTAGTCCATGATCCGGCAGACCGGCGGCACGGCGGTGGGGGAGATTTCAACCAGGTCGAGGCCTTTCTGACGGGCGATCGCGACTGCGGCCGGCGGCGCCATGATGCCGAGCTGCTGTCCCGTGTCGTCGATCACACGAACCTCGCGCACCCGGATGCGCTCGTTCACGCGCACCCGATCGTCACGTCTTGGGCCTCGCGACCCTCGGTCAAAAGCGATAACTGCCTCCTCTGACTTCCTCGGACCCGGCTCGGCCGGACGAGGGTCCTTGCTTGGCGCGGCTGAAGCCGCGCCCTACGTACCAAGGCAGGCCTCAAGGCCTGCGCTACACACGCCGCTGGCTTGGCGCGGCTGAAGCCACGCCCTACGTACTAGGGGCAGGCCCCAAGGCCTGCGCTACACACGCCGCGCCCGCACTTCCGCGGTTGCCGCCGCGGCAAACTCCGCGACAGGCTTGCCGCCCTGATCCCCGCCGGTGCGCGTGCGCACGGCCACCGTGCCCTCCGCCGCCTCACGGTCCCCTATGACGAGCATATAGGGGATCTTCTGGAGCTGGGCCTCGCGGATCTTATACCCAATCTTCTCCTGCCGGTCGTCCAGCTCCACCCGCAGCCCCGCCGCCTCGAGCGCCGTTTTCGTCGTGCGGGCGTAGTCCAGGTGACGGTCGGCGATCGGCAGCAGCCGCGCCTGCACGGGCGCCAGCCACAGCGGAAACGCCCCGGCGTAGTGCTCGATGAGCAGCGCGATGAACCGCTCGAAGCTGCCGAAGATCGCCCGGTGAATCACGATCGGCCGGTGCTCGGCATTGTCGGCGCCGATGTACTTCAGGTCGAAGTTCTCGGGCTGCTGGTAGTCCAGCTGGATCGTCGCGCACTGCCACTTCCGGCCGATCGCGTCCGTGATGTCGAAGTCAATCTTCGGGCCGTAGAAGGCGCCGTCCTTCTCGTTGACCTGATACGCGAGACCGGCGCGGTCGAGCGCGGCCTTCAACTGCGTCTCGGCGTGGTCCCACGTCGCCACCTCGCCGAGGAACTCGTCGGGGCGCGTCGAGAGCTTTGCGGAGTACGACAGGCCGAAGTCCGAGTACACGCGCTGCACGAGCCTGATGAGCCGCTCGACTTCCTCGCCTATCTGATCCTGCGTCACGAAGCAGTGCGCGTCGTCCTGCGAGAACTGGCGCACGCGCGTCAATCCGGACAGCACGCCGGACGCTTCGTTGCGGTGCAGCGGCGTCTGCTCGTGGAACCGGATCGGCAGGTCGCGATAGCTGCGAACCTCGCTCGCGTACATCAGGAAGTGTCCAGGACAGTTCATCGGCTTCAGGCTCATGGTTTCGCCTTCCGACTCGATGAGGAACATGTTCTGGCGGTAGTGCTTCCAGTGCCCCGAGCGTTCCCAGAGCGCCTTGTTGAAGATGAGCGGCGCCCTCACTTCCGAGTAGCCCGAGGGGTAGAGCACCTCGCGCATGTACGCGGCGAGCGTGTTGTACAGCGTCGTGCCCTTCGGCTGCCAGAACGCTGCGCCCGGTGCCCACGGGTGGAACATGAAGAGCCCGAGCTCCTTGCCCACCTTGCGATGGTCGCGTGCCTTGGCTTCTTCGACCTGTTTCAAGTACGCGTCGAGCTCTTTGTCGCTGAAGAACGCCGTGCCGTAGATGCGCTGCATCGGCGCGTTCTTCGCGTCGCCCTTCCAGTAGGCGTTCGACGTCGAGAGCAGGCGAAAGCCCCTGAGACGGCCAGACGAGGGGACGTGCGGGCCGACGCAGAAGTCGACGAAGGTGTCGGGGTCCTTGATCGTGTAGACCGATACCTCGGACTGGCCTTCCGTCTTCTCGTCGATCAGCTGGACCTTCAGCGTCTCGCCCCGCTTCTTGAAGAACTCGCGCGCCTGGTCGCGCGGCCACATCTGGCGCTCGTAGACCAGGTCGGCGGCCGCCAGCTCCTTCATCTTCTTCTCGATGGCCGCAAGGTCTTCCGGCACGAACGGCCGATCGACGACGAAGTCGTAGAAGAAGCCTTCCTCGGTGGCCGGGCCGATGCCGCACTGCGCGCCGGGGAACAGAGCCGTTACGGCTGCGGCCAGCAGGTGCGCCGTGCTGTGACGATAGACGTGCAGCCCTTCCGGCGACTTGTCGGTGATGACGCGGACGGCGGCGTCCCGGTGCAACGGGTACGACAGGTCCACGAGCTTGCCGTCCACCGCGCCGGCGAAGGCCGCCGAGGCGAGGCGCGGAGAGATCGCGGCAGCCACGTCGCGGACGGTGGCGCCGTCGGCGACGGACTTCGTCGATCCATCCGGAAGGGTAACGGTAATCTCGCTCATCGGCCGTACATGGGTTGCCGTCTCGGACGGGGCCAGCTCGTCACCCCTGTCCCGCACGACACCAACAAGTTCGTCGGAAGTCACTCCATGGGACCGAAGGTGGTAGGCACGGGCGGACTCGAACCGCCGACCTCCTGCGTGTCAGGCAGGCGCTCTAACCAACTGAGCTACGCGCCTATAGCCGTCGTGGACGGGCGCTAAAACGAACGATCAGTATAACAGACTAGCCCGACGGCGCAGTAGGTCCTTGGAACTGATGCTCTCGGGTCCTTGGGGCTTCGCGGTCGGGTCCTGGGAACTGACGCAGTAGGGTCCTGGGAACTGAGGCCGTCGGGTCCTTGGGGGCTTCGCAGTCGGGTCCTTGGAACTGACGCAGTAGGGTCCTTGGGTGCTTCGCAGTCGGGTCCTGGGAACTGACGCCGTCGGGTCCTGGGGCCCCGTCGGGCCCCTGCCCAGAGCCTAGAGCCCAGAGCCTAGAGCCCAGAACCAGCCCCCGCCCGCTAGGCCGCCGGTTTCTCGGCCGCCGCCGGGGCGCTGATCTTTTCCAGGGCCTTGTTGAGGATTGGGTCCTCGGTAGGCGGCGTTGCCCCGAATTCGACGTCCGGCTCGGCGACTTCGACGTCGGGCACGACGCCCTTTTCCTGGATTGGCGTGCCGCCCGGCGCGAGGTAGCGGACGGTGGAGAGCCAGAGGCCGCTGCCGTCCGGCAGGCGGACGAGCTCCTGGGTGGCCGCCCGGCCGAGCGTGTGCTCGCCGACGACCGTGGCCCGCTTGTGGCCCGCCAGAGCCGCGGCGAAGACTTCGGCGGCCTTTGACGTCCCGTTGGTCACGAGCAGCGTGACCGGCAGGGTGACGCTGCCGTCGCCGGCGACCGCCGTCACGTCCTGCTTGGGGGTGCCCTTGCTTTCCTTGCTGGTCAGCACGCCATCCCCGACGAACAGGCGCGCCGGCGCAATGCCAAGCTCCGGGCTGCCCTCCGCGGTGCCGCGCAGGTCGACGATCAGCGACGCCGCGCCGTCCTTCTTGAGGGTGGCAATCTGCGACTTCAGATCCGACGCGGTGCGGTCGGTGAACGCCGGGACGCGCACCAGACCGACGCCCGGCTTGACGATTTTCGCCGTGACGACCGGTGCCGCCTCTTCCTCGCGCACGAGCTCGACGACATGCGGCTCGGTGGCGTTGCCGCGGAGCACCGTGAGCTTGACCTTCGTGCCCGGCGCGCCGCGCAGCATGCGCGTGCCCGCCCAGACCGACATCTCGCGCGTCGGCTTGTCGTCGATGACACGCACGAAGTCGCCAGTGTGGAGGCCGGCCTTCGCGGCCGGCGAGCCGTCGCGGGTCGAGACGATGCGGAGGTAGTACTGGCGGGTCAGCTCGATGCCGACCGATCCCTTCGCCTCGGCGCCCCGCTTGCTCGCGGCGGCCATTTCCTCCGTCGAGAGCCACGCGCTGTCGGCGTCGAGGCCTTCGGCGAGCCCGCGCATCGCGCCGTGCATGATGCTGTCGGGTTCGACCGGCTCGACGTAGTTGCTGATGATGAGGTTCACGACCTCGTCGAACGTCTTGAGCGGCGCGTAGCTGTCCTGCGGCGCCATCGACCGCCCGAGCACACCGCCGACCACGACCAGGATGATGAGCGGCGTGGAGACGAGCAGGACGAGGAGGCGCGATCGCGACGTCATGGAATCCTTCAGGGCCGGGGTTTCAGCCATTGTAGCGGGTCAACCGCCTTACCGTCGACGCGGACCTCGAAGTACAGGGACGGCTGGCTCTTCGGCCCGGATCCGACCGTGCCTACCTTCGCGCCGCGGGCGATTCGTCCCCCTTTTGTGACGCCGACGGACGAGAGATAGCCGTAGAGCGTGTAGGCGTGGCCGCCATGGTCGAGAATGACGAGGTTGCCGAAGCCGGTGAAGGGCGCCGCGTAGGCGACGGTGCCGTCATGGACGGCGTTGACCGGGAGCCCGCCGGAGGCTTCGATTTCGATCCCGTTGCGTGCGACGGCGGTGCCGAATCGCGACCCCTTGTCGCGGCCGAACCGTCCGATCACGCGACCGGCGACGGGCCAGTCGAGGGCGCCCTGGAAGGGACGAATGGAGATCGCCGAGCCAGTCGTCGGCAGCGCCGAGACCGCGGCCGTCAGCTTCTGCTGCGCGGACTGGAGCTCGCCGACGAACTTCGCGTTCATGTCGCGGCGCGCGTCGATCTGATCGATCAGGCTGGAGCGCGCGGCGACGGCGGCTGCGGCGTCGGCCGTCGCGCGTCGTGCGTCGCCTTCCAGTCTGACGGCGCGGACGCGGCGCGCTTCGAGTTCGGCGCGCGCGTCACGCAGCGATCGCACGGTGGACGCATGGGCGCGGACGCGCTCGCGGTCGAGGGCCGCCAGCGCAGCGACCGTCCGATATGCGCGGCCCATATCGCGCACATCGTCCACCGAGAGAAGCAGGCGGAGGTAGCCGCCGCTGCCCAGCTTGTAGAGCTGCACCAGCCGCTGCTCGAGCCCGGGAATCTCCGTGGCCTGCCGTCGCTCCAGCGAGTCGAGATGCGCGGTGGTGTCGGCGAGGTCTTGCGTGGCCGCAGCGAGCGCCGACTGGGCGTCTTTCTGGATCTCGGCGCGGATGTCCCGTTCGACCTCGAGCCGGCGCAGCTCGACGAGCAGCGACTTCTCGCGCGTCGCGAGGTCGTCGGCTTCGTTGCGGAGCGCCTGGAGGCGGTCGTTGACGCGCTTCTGCTCGTCGGCAGGCTGCTGGGCGGCGATGCCGACGCCTGCCGCGAGGCAGATGGCAGCCAGAAACGATCGGGCGAGACGCCTTCGCAGCACGCGTGACACGGTACAACAAGTGCGGCACGGAAAGAGTCCACAGATTTCGCAGATTTACACAGATGCCTCTTGCCAGAGTGCGCGAGCCCGGCGCGAGGAACACGAAGGAGCATCTGTGAGAATCGGCGGAATCTGTGGATTCAAGTCGTCGCGCCGTTCCCTGTTACCATCTCCCGGTGCGCGCAGTGGGCATCGACTTCGGCGGGCGGCGGATTGGCGTGGCGGTGAGCGATGCCAGCCGGGTGCTCGCGCGGCCGCTCGAGACGCTGCAGCGTGCGCCGGGCGGCGACGAGGCGCAGGCCGTCGGGATGGTCCTCGAGGTCCTCGCGCGCCTCGATCGCGACGGCGATCCCGCCGACACGCTCGTCGTCGGGTTGCCGCGCCGCCTGGACGGCTCGCCGAACGGGCAGACGCCGCTCGTCGAGCGCTTCGTCGCGAGGCTGCGCTCGGCGACGCCGATCACCGTGGTGATGCAGGACGAGCGGTTGTCGAGTCATGAGGCCGAGTCGCGGTTGTCGGTGCGCGAGCGCGACTGGCGAAAGCGCAAAGCGCGCCTCGACGCCGCGGCGGCGGCCGTCATCCTTCAGGATTTCCTCGACGCGGAGCGTCCTGCGGGTCCATCCGATTTCGACGCGCTCTCCTACCGATGCGCCGACTGATCATCGTTCTCGTACTGGCGGCCGGGATCGTGGCTGCCGTGGCCGGCGTGTACTACGCCCGTGTGGACGAGAGATTCCAGGGCTATCCCGGGGCCGATCAGTTCGTCGAGATCGCCCCAGGCACGGGCTCTCGCGCGATCGGCCGCGCCCTGGTCGAATCCGGCGTCGTCCGCGACGAGCTGACGTTCCGGATGGCGACGTATCTCACCGGCACCGAGCGCGAGCTGAAAGCGGGCGAGTATCGGTTCGCCGGCGCGATGTCGGCCAAGGAAGTCGCGAGGAAGCTCGCGCGAGGAGACATCTTCCTCCGGCCGATCACGTTTCCCGAAGGCCTGACGCTCGTCGAGATGTCGCACGTGTACGAGTCGAAGGGGCTGGGAACGGCGAAGGCGTTTCTCGACGCCGCGAAGGACACGACGCCGATCAAGACGTTGGATCCGCTGGCGAAGGATCTCGAAGGGTATCTCTTCCCGGAGACCTACAACGTTCCGAGGAAGATGGACGCCGCCGCGCTCGTGCAGAGGATGGCCGAACGGTTCCTCGCGGTGTTCGATCAGCCGATGCGCGACGCTGCCGCCGCGCGCGGACTGAAGCTGCGCGAGGCCGTGACGCTGGCGTCGCTCGTCGAGAAGGAGTCCGCCCGCGAGGACGAGCGCCCGATGGTGGCGGCGGTCTACGCGAACCGGCTGCGCGTGGGAATGCCGCTGCAGTGCGACCCGACGGTCATCTTCGCGCTCGAGAAGGCCGGCAAGTACGACGGGAACCTGACGAAGAAGACGCTGCAGTACGACTCGCCCTACAACACCTACCGTCACCCGGGCCTGCCGCCGGGCCCGATCGCCGCCCCCGGCCGTGCCTCTCTGAAAGCGGCCCTCGAGCCCGCGGAAGTCGACTATCTGTATTTCGTCAGCAAGAACGACGGCACGCACGTGTTCGCGACGACGCTCGCGGAGCACAACAGGAACGTCAAGGAATGGCAGGTGGATTACTTCAAGAAGGGCCCAGGGGCACGCTGACGATTGCGGATTGAAGGTTGCCGGTTACGGGTTGAAAAGCTATCAACCAACAACCCGCAATCCGCGACCCTCAACCCTTCATGGCGGCAATCCCTCCGAGCGAGAAGCGCGTGATGTGCTCGACCAGCTGATCGATGTCCGCCGGTCCCGGCGGCAGGCCCGGCTTGAGCTTTCCGGCAATCGGGCTCGTCATCGTCATGACCAGCTGTGACTGCACGCTGCCTGCGCACGGCAGCACGCGCGGGTCGGTCAGGGGACACTCCAGCAGCTCCGCGACGATGGCGCCGAGGTATTCGAGCCGCGGACGGACCCCGCGCTCGACGATCTGATCGAGCGCCGGCGTGGGGTCGGCGATCTCGCGGAAGATGATCCCGCGCACCCACGACTGCGGATACTTCACGGCGCGGCCGACGAAGATATGGATGAAGCGACGCAGCCGCTCCTCCGCCGGCAGTCCTTCTCCCGCCTCGCGCGACTCGCGCGTCGTCCTC
The DNA here is from genome assembly GCA_046735235.1 of Acidobacteriota bacterium. Classification (GTDB taxonomy): domain Bacteria; phylum Acidobacteriota; class Vicinamibacteria; order Vicinamibacterales; family JAENWD01; genus JAENWD01. The sequence continues at coordinate 20,570 of JBKPSY010000134.1, forward strand.
TCCTGCGCGGCGATCGCGGCTTCCACGACCTCTCGATAGAGCCCGAGCTTGTCGCCGAAGTGGTAGTTCACGGCCGCCACGTTGGCGTGCGCCAGCGCGACGATCTCGCGCACGGTGACCTTCTTGAACCCGTGCTCGGCGAACAGATGCCCGGCGGCTTCGATCAGCCGCTCGCGCGTGTCGCGTTCCTCGATGACCGCTTCCTTTGGTGTCACAGCGTCCGCCGGAAGAGCCGCGTCGCGAGCGTCATCGCGACCACGGAGAAGAGGCTAAGGTACGTCAGGTCCCACAGAAT
>JBKPSY010000135.1:0-8470 GCA_046735235.1 Acidobacteriota bacterium
CGTTTCGACAGATCGGCGCGGACGGTGTAGAGGTTCAGGAGCGCCTCCACAGCGGCGAACTGCACGTCGTCGTCGCCGTCCAGGAGCAGCGCCGCCATCGGCGTTGCCGCGTCCATGCGGCCCTGCTCGCCGAGCCGATGCAGCGTCGCGATGCGGGTGCGCGTGCTGGGATTCTGGAGGTCCGCCAGCTGCGCATCGGCGCCGCCGGACTGAGCCGCCGCGGGCCAGGCGATTGCAAGGCCGGCCAGCGCCAGCGCGGCGGCGGTCGTTCTAATCATCCTTCCCCCCCGCGAAGGCGTGCGCCCGCGAAGAGGCCAGCGCGCGCCGGAGAAATCGCCCGGTATGAGAGCCGGGGTGCGCGGCCACCTGTTCGGGTGTGCCCGCCACGACCACGGTGCCGCCGGCGTTGCCGCCTTCGGGGCCGAGATCGATCACGTAGTCGGCGGTCTTGATGACGTCGAGGTTGTGCTCGATGACGAGCAGCGAGTGCCCCTGCTCGAGCAGCTTGCGGAACGCGCCCAGCAGCTTGGCGATGTCGTCGAAGTGCAGGCCCGTCGTCGGCTCGTCGAGGACGTAGAGCAGCCGCTCACCGCCGGTCGCGGCCAGGTGGGCCGCAATCTTGATCCGCTGCGCTTCGCCGCACGACAGCGTCGTTGCGGGCTGGCCGAGCCGGAGATAACCCAGCCCGATCTCGTCGAGCACCTGCAGCCGCCGCAGGACCTTCGGCGACGTGCTGAAGAAGGTGAGGGCCTCACGCACCGTCAGGTCGAGCACCTGGTGGATGTTCCTGCCGCGATATTTGACCTCGAGCACTTGCGGCTTGAACCGCTTGCCGTCGCACTCGTCGCACGGCACGAACACGTCGGCGAGGAACTGCATCTCGACGCGGATTTCGCCTTCGCCCTCGCATGCCTCACAACGCCCGCCGGGAACGTTGAACGAGAAGTGGCTCGCGGTGAGACCGCGGCTGCGCGCGTCCTTCGTCGCGGCGAACAGCTCGCGAATCGGATCGAACGCCTTGAGATACGTGACCGGATTGCTGCGCGGCGTCCGGCCGATCGGCGTCTGGTCCACGAGCACGGCGTCCGAGATGAACTCGATGCCGTCGATCGACTTGAAGGTGCCGAGCTGCCGCTCGCCGATCGACTGTCCCTTCGCGCGCTTGATGCCCGCGTAGATGACCTCGTGGACCAGCGTGGACTTGCCGGATCCGCTCACGCCCGTAATCACGCTCAGCGTCCCGAGGGGAAACGCCACGTCGATGTTCTTCAGGTTGTGCTCGCTGGCCCCGGTGATGCGCAGTTTCTGGCCCGTGCCGCGACGCCGCGCCTGCGGGACCGAGATCACGAGGTCCTCGCGGAGGTACTTGGCCGTCAACGAGCGGGGATCGCGCATGAGGCCGTCGAGCGTGCCCTCGTAGACGACGCGCCCGCCCTGCTCGCCCGCGCCGAGGCCCAGATCGACGATGTAGTCGGCCACGGCAATCATGTCGGCGTCGTGCTCGACGACGATCACGGTGTTGCCCTGATCGCGGAGCTGCCGGAGGATCGCGATGAGCCGGAGGTTGTCGCGCGGGTGCAGGCCGACCGACGGCTCGTCAAGGACGTAGAGCGTGTCGACGAGCGCCGAGCCCAGTGACGTCGCCAGGTTGATGCGCTGCGACTCGCCGCCGGACAGCGTCGACGAGAGCCGATCGAGCGTCAGGTACTCGAGCCCGACGTCCGAGAGGAACTGCAGCCGACGCGTGATCTCGCCGAGGACCTTGCCGGCAATCGCGGCGTCCTGTTCGCCGAGCGCAAGCTGGCTGAAGAACGTCTGCGCCTCGCTCACGGTGAGCGCCGAGGCGCGGTCGATGGTACGGTCGCCGACGCGCACGTCGCGCGCCTCGCGGCGCAGCCGGGTGCCTTGGCAGTCCGGGCACGTCAGGTACCCGCGGTACCGGCTCAGGAACACGCGGACGTGCACCTTGTACTTCTTCCGCTCGAGCCACGCGAAGAACCCGCGGATCCCTGCGAACTCCCCGCCGTCGCCGTCGATGACGATCTGTCGCTCGGCGTCGGTCATCTCGCCCCACGGCGTGTCGAGCGGCACGCCGAGGCGCTTGGCCTCTTTCTTCAGCGTCGCAAGTTCGGCGCGGTAGTGCGGCTTGGTCCACGGCTCCACGGCGCCCTGGCGCAGCGTCTTCGTCCGGTCCGGGACGACGAGATCCAGGTCGAGCTCGATGACGTTGCCGAAGCCGTGGCACGTCGGGCAGGCGCCGAAGGGGTTGTTGAACGAGAAGAGCCGCGGCTGAGGGTCCTCGTACGCGATGCCGCACTTGCGGCACTCGAACCGCTCGCTGAACTGGTGCAGCGTCGCCTCGCCGCCCTCTGCGCCGGCCGGCTGGAGCGCGAACGCCGCCCCGCCGCCCTCGCGATAGGCGGTTTCAATCGAGTCGGTCAGTCGCGCGCTGACGTTCGGCTCGATCTGGATGCGGTCCACGACCACCTGCAGCGTGGGTCGTCCAGACAGCCGCGCCGGGTCCACGTCCTCGATGCTGATCGCCTGACCGTCCACGAGCAGGCGCCGGAACCCCCGTCGGGCGAGGCTCTCGATCGTCTCGCGCAATGCCGACACCGCCGCCTCGCGTGATGCGGGGCCGTTGCCATTGCCGTTTGCCAGCTGATCGGCGGCGTCGCCGTTCTCGCTCTCGTCCGCGTCAGCGGGCGAGGTGTCCGACACGGCCACCACGGGCATGTCGAACCCGATGAGCAGGCGCGTCCCTTCGGGCAGCGCCGCAAGGCGGCGCGAGACGACATCGGCCGTCTCGCGGGTGACCTCGGCGCCGCAGTTCCGGCAATAGGTGTGCCCCACCCGCGCCCAGAGCAGGCGCATGTAGTCGTGAATCTCCGTCGTGGTGCCGACCGTCGAGCGGGGGTTGCGGATGCTGTTCTTCTGGCGGATCGCGATGGCCGGGCAGATGCCCTCGATCCGGTCGACGTCGGGCTTCTCCATCCGCTCGAGGAACTGCCGCGCGTACGCCGACAACGACTCGACGTAGCGGCGCTGCCCTTCGGCGTAGATCGTGTCGAAGGCGAGCGACGACTTCCCCGAGCCGCTCACGCCCGTGACGATGACGAGCGCGCCCATGGGCAGCGTGACGTCGACGTCCTTCAGGTTGTGCGTACGGGCGCCGCGAATGATGAGCTTTGAGCCTGAGGAAGTGGCGGTATCCGACATGAAGCCACCAGACAAGGCCTCCGGTGGAGACCCTAAACCACCAATGGTACCCGACGGCGGGGAGTTCGGGAAGAGGTATCCGACGGCGGAGTGCGGATGGCAGACCTGAAGGTCTGTGCTACACAAGCACGCCGTCTGTAGCGCAGGCCTTCAGGCCTGCCTAATCACGCGGGAATATCCAACGGATCTGCGAGCTCTGACGCCTCGGCGATGCGCCAGGGAATCGTCAGCGTGACGCCGAAGCCGCCCTGCGGCAACGGCGCCGCGGTCACGGTGTGCTGGCCGGGATAAAGGTGGGAAAGGCGCCCCCTCGTGTTCGACAAGCCGACGCCTTCTCCCGGCGACGCGCCTCCGGTGCGCCCGACCCCGTCGTCGATCACCGTCAGCTCGAGACGATCGCCGGCGCGTCGAGCGGCGACGCGAATCGTCCCGCCGTCGGGCCGGCCCGAGAAGCCGTGCTTGATGGCGTTCTCCGCCAGCGGCTGCAGCAACAGCACCGGCACGAGCACATCACGCGCGCCCGGCGCGATGTCGAAGTCGGCGTGCAGCTGCCCGCCGAAGCGGACGCGCTGGATGTCCAGGTACTGCTCGAGCAGCGTGAGCTCGCGCGCGAGCGGCACTTCCTGCTGGACCTGGCTGCGGAAGACGGCGCGGAGCAGGTCGCCGAGCCGGACCAGCATCGACTCGGCTTCCCGCGTGTCGCGATGGATCAGGGTCGAGACGGCGTTCAGCGCGTTGAAGAAGAAATGCGGGTTCAGCTGGCGCTGCAGCGACTCGAGGCGCGCTTCGACGAGATACGCCTCCAGCCTCGCCTCCTGCACCTGCCGACGCTCGAGCGCGCGCGAGGCGCTCATGGCGTGGTAGCCGGCCACGATGCCCCAATAAAGCAGCACCTGCCACTCGAAGGCGTACAGGATCGTCCACGTCAGCATCGGCACGTACGCCAAGGGCCTCCCCAGCAGGGTCTGCTGCCCGGCGATGGAAAGCACCGCGTACTTCAACGCCGCGTCGATGGCGCAGTGGCCGGCGGAGACCACGATGCTCGCGACGGCGTGGAAGACGATGGCCAAGGTCCGGTTCTCCGCGGTGATCGGCACCCAGGACGCCAGCGCCCACGTCACCGGCACTAGCAGCAGCCATGTCGTCCAGACGACGACGTTGAAGAGGACGACCCAGCCGTACATGCCCTGCGGCTGGGACTCGAAGCCGGGCGCGAGCCAGACTTGCAGGAAATAGGAGAGGGTCCCGCACAGGACGCCGACGACCGGGCCAATGGCGGCCAGCCGGCTGATCCGGACGGGGAAGGCGTTTACATCGACGGTTCGAGTGCTCGTGCCCAGCATCCCCTCGGTGCGATCATCGCACGCGACCTCACGCCGAGCCGTAGTGTTCCTGCCGCTTCTGCTTCAGGAACTCGACCGACCGGGCCAGCTCGTCGAGGCCGTTCATCCCGTCTTCGACGGAAATCCATCCCGCGAAGTTCACCGATTTGAGGATGCGAAAGATGGCGTCGTAGTCGTTCGTCCCACGTCCCGTTTCGCCGTGACGCAACTTGTCGGGATAACCGACGGTTCCGTCTGACGAACGGATCTCGGCAAGGGTCGTGCCCGGGACGAGATACCGATCCGAGGCATGCATCGTGACCACCCGTTCCTTGATCTTCTCGAGGAACGTGATCGGATCGAAGCCGCCGACGACCGCGTTGGAGGGATCGTACTGGACGCCGAAGTGCGACGACTCACCCACCGCGTCCAGCAGCGCGAGGAACGGGGTCTCCTGCTGCGCGAACTCCGGATACAGCCAGTCGCCGACCTTGTAGTGGTTCTCGAGGCACAGGACGACGTCGCGCTCGACGGCGTAGTCGAGCGACCGCAGGATCCCCTCCGCCGCGCGCGCGACGCCTTCGTCGATCGACAGGCCCGGGTATTTCTGTCCGCTGAGCGTGCGGCAATAGCGGGCGCCGATTTTCACTGAGAGATCGATGGCGCGCTTCTGCCGCTCGACCTGGCGCAGCCGCTCGTCTGGATCGGGATGCGTGAAGTTCGGCGAGAAGCAGAGCATCGACGTGACTTGTCCCGTCTCGCGCATCGCGTCGAGCACCGGCTCGACGTCCTTGTCGTCGTAGCTCGGGAAGAACTCGTCGTAGTGCTCGACGCCCTCGCCGCCCAGTGTCGCGGCGTCGTGGATCCACTGGACGTAGTCACGCTCGCCGCGGACCAGCTCGTCGAAGTAGCACTTGGGGAAGACGGAGATGCGCGGTCCGATACTCATTGTTGGTTGACGATGGCCGATTGCGGATCGGGGCAGTAGGCCGGGCCTTCAGGCCCGGCATCACGCTACCAATTCGGTGGCGCGCCGACCGGGTATTGTTCCAGATCGAGCACGGCGCCCGTCACGAGGGCACTGTCGTCGGAGGCGAAGTAGACGACGGCGTTCGCGACGTCATCGGGCATCAGCAGGCGTCCCCACGGACGGGTGCGGACGGCTTCGTCCAGCCACTCGTCGCCCTTGCCTTCGAGGCGCTTGACCCGGTCTTCACCCTCGGTCAGCGTCCACCCGACGTTGATCTGGTTCACACGGATTTTGTAGCGGTTCAGGTACGCCGCGCAGTTCTTCGTCAGCGTCATCAGGCCGCCCTTCGACACCGAGTAGACGCACAGCTTCGGCTCGCCGATGTACGCGTTGACCGATCCGATGTTGACGACGCTGCCGCCGCCGCGCGTCCGGAAGTGTGGAATCGCGGCTTGCGTCAGCAGCAGGGGCGCGCGCAGGTTTACTGAGAGCACGCTGTCCACCACTTCCAGCGACACGTGCTCGATGTCTCCACGGGTCGTCAGGGCGGCGTTGTTGACGAGGATGTCGAGCCCGCCGAAGGTCGCGGCGGCGAACTCCACGAGCTTGCGGCACTCGTTGGCGCGCCCCAGGTCGGCCCGGTACCACGCCGCCGCGCCGCCGGCCTTCGCCACCGCGTCGAGCGTTTCGCGGGCGCCCCTCTCCTCGCGTCCGTGGACGATGACCCGGGCACCGAGCTCAGCGATCCGCACGGCCACACCGCGGCCGATGCCGGAGGTCGAGCCCGTCACGATGGCGACGCGACTACTGAGAGATGGCATTCTGGTTCCGAGGTTCCCTGGTTCCGAGGTTCCGAGGCTCCGAGGCTCCGGGCTTCCGGTTCCGAGTTCTGGTTCCTGGTTCCTGGTTCCTGGTTCGCCGAACCCTGGAACCCTGAACCCTGGAACCCTGAACACTGAACCTACGGAACCAGCACCGCCTTGATCGCCTTACCGCTGTGCATCGCGTCGAACGCGCCGCGCCAGCCGTCGAGATCGGCCGTGTGCTCGACGATGAGTTCCGCCTTCGTCAACCCCGACGCCAGCAGGTGCAGCACGCGCTCCCAGATCGGATAGTTGTGGCTGAACGAGCCCTGCAGCCGCACGTTCTTGTGCACGAGCGGGTTGAGATCCACGGGCACCTGATCGGGCGACCAGCCCACCTTCACGACCTGCCCGTCGGGTCGCGCCAGCTTCAGCGCCACGTCCAGCGGACGGCTGGCGCCGGACGCATCACAGACGACGTCGGCGCCAATTGGCGACAGACCGCGGACGACATCGTCCAGCGACTCGGCCTGGATGTTCACGACGTGCGTGGCGCCGAGTTTCAGCGCCGTCGCGAGTCGCGCGCCGTCTCCGGCGAGACCGGCCACGATGAGCGGGTGGGCGCCGGAGAGCGCCGCCATGCGCGTGCAGAGCAGGCCGATGGGTCCGGGACCGAGCACGAGGACCGCGTCGCCGGGCCGAATCGTCGCGTTCACGCACATCGCGTTGTACGAGACGCAGTGCGGCTCGGTCAGACAGGCGATCTCCATTGGCAGCGAATCGGGCACATGGTGCAGGCACCGCGCCGGCACTTTCACGTAGTCGGCCATGGCGCCGTCCACACCGTAGCCGAATCCCTTGCGCGACGGGCAGAGGTTGTAGAGGCCCGAGCGGCACATCACGCAGTTGCCGCAGATGACGGCAGCGGTCTCGCTGACGACGCGGTCGCCTTCGCGGAAGCCTCGGACGGTCGCGCCAATCGCCGCCACCGTGCCGCCGAACTCGTGTCCGAGGGTCACCGGGATGTTCACGGCCCACGAGTGCGTCCCGTACGCCTGGTGGACGTCGGAGCCGCAGACGGAGACCGCACCAACGCGAAGCAGCACGTCTTCCGCGCCGATGTCCGGCACGGGGACCTCGCGCAGCTCGACGCTCATGGGTGTCAGCGCGTACTGAACGACGGCTTGTTGGGTCTTCGTCATCTGTCGTGGGGCACGACTTCAGTCGTGCCAATCCGCAAACGAATGCAGGGCTGAAGCCTTGCCCCACATACCATGGCCGGACTGAAGTCCGGCCCTACGTATTGTCGTTGTGGGGCGCGACCTCAGTCGCGCCAACCCGCAATCCTCAATCCGCGATCGGCAGCCGCCAGTTGCGGTTCCAGCTCCGTGGCCGCTTGAACGGCGTCTTTCGGATCTCGCCGCAGATCTCGTGCAACGTGTCGTACAGATCCGTGCTGGCTGGCTTGAAGTCGTCCTTGTCGATCACGAGCGGCGCGCCCAGGACGACGAGCGGCGCGCCGTGTGCCGGACAGTCGATCGCCTGGCGAATCGTCAGGCCGCCCACCGCCTGCACCGGCAGCGCCACGGCCTCGACGATCTCGTCGAGCTCGTCCATCGGGCTGAGGCCCGTCACGAGCGCGCGCTCATCGTAGCCGATGTGGTGGATCACGATGTGCACCCCGAGCGACTCGAGCCACTTCGCGTTGGCCACGCGATCCTCCGAGCCGAGGTTATCGCCCATCACCTGGATGCCGTACTCGCGCGCGGCGTCCACCGAGCGCCGGACGGTCGCCTCGTGCGCGCGGCCCATCACGACGACGAAGCTGGCGCCGGCCTTCGCCATCATCTCCGTCTCGAGGTACCCGCCGTCCATGATCTTCAAGTCGGCGACGATCGGATGCGCGGGGAACATGTCCCGAAGGGTCTCGACCGCACGCGCGCCCTCGGCCAGCAGCAGCGGTGTGCCCGTCTCGAGCCAGTCCACGCCGGCCGCGACGGCCACCTGTGCCAGCTCGATGGCCTCATCCAGGCTCGTCAGGTCGAGCGAAATCTGCACGATCGGCGACTCGAACATCGACTGCAGTTTATCAGGCCGCCCGTGAAACTTTGGCCGGCCCGTTCCGTAGTTCCCCGTGTACCGCGTACGTAGGGCGG
>JBKPSY010000136.1:0-5521 GCA_046735235.1 Acidobacteriota bacterium
CACGTGCAGCGTGCTCGTCCGCCGCACCACGGGCAGCGACACGTCATCGCCAACCGGATCGAGACCTGTGACCGAGAGAGCGGGATATCCGAGATCGTCGTGTCCAAGTGACGGCCCGGTCATGCCCAGCGCGGCGTAGCCGTCTACGCCGACGTTGTCGGGAAACACGTCGCGCGCCAGCCGATTCCAGCCAACGCGCAGGTCGTTGAACGTGTGCGGCCCGAACGCGCGCGTCGAGCCAACGACGAGGTTGTAGGTGCCGTCGACCGTGCGTGTGCCGAAGCCCGGCACGTTCTTGCCGGGCCCGGGGAACGCGAGGTCGTGGTCGTCGCGCGCGTAGCTGTAGCGCACGAAGAAAGGCACTCTCGTATTCGACGGCCCATCGAAGCGTCCGCTGAACTGCCAGGTGTCGTCGGGGGCGATCGGAGACGACACGAAGTTGCCCGCCGTGTCCGTGCGATTCGCGCGCGGGAAGAGGTCGAGGATGCGCAGGCCCGTCCCGTCGAATCGCGAGGAGGGAATCCGATTGCCGGGGAACGGCTGGCCCGTCGCCGGGTCGATGATCGGCGTCGCCAGCGCGCTGAAGTCCCCCGCCCGTTCGGCGTCGCCAGGCACGTTGGCGACGCGCGTATCGCCCGACCGGTCGCGTGTCCCCTCGAGGCTGGCGAAGTAGAAGCTCTTCAGCGGCGCGATCGGCCCGCCAATCGTTCCGCCGGCCTGGACGCGACGACGGTAGGGCTCGTCCTGGTCCGGCGGATCCAGCGGCCCGCGCGCCTGCAGCGCGCGGTCGCGGCCGAACGCATACAACGATCCGGTCGTGCGATCGCTTCCCGACTTCAGCACGACGTTGACCTGCGCGCCGGCGCTACGGCCGTACTGCGCGTCGTAGGTGTTCGAGATCAGCGTGAACTCCTGGACGGCGTCCAGGCTCGGCGTGACGAGCACGCGGTTGAGAAACAGGTCGTTGTTGTCGACGCCGTCGAGCAGGAAGTTGTTCGAGGCCTCGCGCGCGCCCGCGGCGTTCAGCGGCGTCCCGCCTTCGCCGGAGAGGCGTGACCCGGGCGCCGGCGGCGCGACACCCGGCGCCTGCCAGGCATATTCGCCGACGTCGCGGCTCGCCACCGGCGTCATCGTCAGGATCTGCCCGCTGAAGACCTCGCCGACGGCTCCGGACCCGGCGCGAATCTCCGCGCTGTCGCCGTTCACCTGGACGGTCTCGTGGACGTCCCCGGCCTGCAGCACCAGCCGCAGCGTCCTGACGGCGCCCGCTTCCAGGTGGAACCGATCGATGACCGCTGTGCGGAACCCGCTGAGCGTTGCGGTAAGCCGGTAGTCGCCGGCCGACAGCAGCGGGATGGCGGCGGTGCCCTCGGCGGTTGTCTCGGCATGGCGCTCGACGGCCGTCGCCTGATTTCGGACAGTCAGCGTCGCGCCGGGCAGGCGGCCGCCGGTGGCGTCCTCGATCCGGACGAAGAGGGTTGCCGTCGCGGGCTGTGCCGGAAGCCGGACCGGAAGCAGCAGGAGAATCGCGCAGGCCGGAAGCAGGCGCGGGCAGACACGAAACATGGTGCAGCGGGACTCTCTAGCGATTATAGGGTGCTCTTCTCTATGATGAACGAGCCGCCCAGCCGGTGGCAGGACAACACGGCATGCTGCTCGAGCGTTTCGAAGACAAGGGTCTCGCCCACTACTCGTACGCCCTGGGCTGTGAGTCCGCGGGCATCGTCGCGATCGTCGACCCGCGGCGGGACGTGGATGTCTACCGCGAGTTCGCGCGCCAGCGCGGGCTCCGCATCACGCACGTACTCGAAACGCACATCCATGCAGACTTCGCGTCTGGCGCCAGGGAACTGGCCGAACGCACGGGCGCGGAATTGTGGCTGTCGGCGTACGATGCCGGCGAGCTCTACGACGTCGCCTTCCCGCATCACCCGATGCACGACGCGGAGGCGCTCACGCTCGGCAACGTGCGAATAGAGGCGCGGCACACCCCGGGTCATACCCCGGAGCACCTCGCGTTTCTCGGGTTCGAGCTCGCGCGCGCACCGACCACGCCGGCGGTGATGCTGTCGGGCGACTTCCTGTTCGTCGGGTCGCTCGGCCGTCCCGACCTGATCGGCGAACACGCCAAGATCGCGCTCGCCAACGCACTGTACAACTCGGTGACGCAGGTCCTGCCGTCGCTGCCGGACGGCATGGAAATTCATCCCGCGCACGGCGCCGGGTCGATGTGCGGGTCCGGAATGAGCGCCCGGCCGATGTCGACGCTCGGCTTCGAGCGTGTCGCCAACCCATACCTGCGCGCCGGCCTCGGCCGCGACGCCTTCGTCGCCGAGATTCTCGGCCACGTGCCGCCGTTTCCGCCGTACTACAAGCGGATGAAGCAGCTCAACGCGCGTGGACCGGCGACATTGGATCTCTCAGCTGGCCTGAGGTCGATCGACGCGCACGAATTCCATACGCTCGTCGACAGCGGATACGTCGTCGTCGACGTGCGCGACCAGTTGTCGTTCGGCGCCGGCCACATCCCGGGGGCGTTCGGCGTCGGCACCTCGGGCAGCCAGTCCACGTGGGCCGCCTGGGTGGTGCCCTACGAGACACCGCTCCTGATCGTCTGCGACTACCCGGCCGATGCGGAGGCCACTCTGCGCGCGCTCGTGCGCGTCGGCCTGGATGACGTGCAGGGGGTTCTCGACGGCGGCATGACGACGTGGATTGAGAACGGCTACCCCGTGGCGCACACGCGACAGGTGTCGCCAATCGAGCTGGCGGAGGAGCTCCCACGCGGGCGCGTCACGGTCGTGGACGTCCGGACGGACGACGAGTGGAGCGAGGGCCACGTGGCGGGCGCGCGGCACCTGATGGCGGGGACACTGGCCGATCACGCGACGAGCCTCCCGCGCGACGGCGTCACGCTCGCGCTGATGTGCGGCACCGGCTATCGTTCGACCGTCGCCGCCAGCGTGCTCGAACGCACCGGCTTCACGAACCTGGTAAATCTGACGGGCGGCATGGCGGCATGGCAGCATGCCGGATTGCCAGTCCAGCGCCAGACGTAGACGATGCTCTCCGCGACGCACGTCTCGAAGAGCTTTGCCGGTATCCGCGCACTGGCCGACGCGTCGCTCGAGGTGCGCGCGGGCGAGATCCACGCGCTCGTCGGCGAGAACGGCGCCGGCAAGTCCACACTCGTCCGCATTCTCACTGGCGCACTCGCGCCGGACTCGGGTGCGGTCACCTTCGCTGGACATCGCGTCACGACCTTCTCGCCGCTTGAAGCGCGTCGGCTCGGCATCGTCGCGATCCATCAGCACCCGGCGCTGTTTCCTGACCTGAGCGTCGCCGAGAACCTCGCGATTGGGCTCGAAGAGACGGGCCCGTTCTCGCGCATCGACTGGGCCGCGCGGCGCGCGCGCGCGACGGCCCTGCTGGCGTCGGTGGGGGCGCGCATCGACGTCGATCGTGAGGCCGCGTCTCTCAGCCTGCCCGAGCAGCAGCTTCTGGAGATCGCTCGTGCACTTGGCGCGAAGGCGAAGCTGCTCATTCTCGACGAGCCCACCGCGTCGCTGACGCCGCAGGAAGTCGACCGTCTCTTCGTGCTTCTGGGCGGCCTGCGTGCCGCGGGGACCGCGATCGTCTACATCACCCACAGACTCGACGAGCTGCCGCGCCTGGCGGACCGCGTCACGGTCCTGCGCGACGGCACGACCGTCGGCACCGAAGCGATGAACGGCGTCACGCAAGCCCGCCTGATTCAGTTGATGGTAGGACGCGAAGTCGCGAGCGTGTTCCCCAAGCGGACGGTGCCGATCGGCGAGGCGGTGCTCGAGGTCACCGGCCTCAGCGCGCGCGCGGTCGGTCTGCGAGACGTGTCGTTCCAGGTACGCCGGGGCGAGATCGTCGGCATCGCCGGGCTGGTCGGCGCTGGACGCACGGAGCTTGCGCGCGTGCTCTTTGGCCTGGAGCCGTCGACCGCCGGCCGAGTGACGCTGAACGGCCAGCCGGTTGCGCCGCAATCGCCGGAAGAGGCGATCGCGCAGGGCATCGCGTATCTGCCCGAAGATCGCCGGCGCCATGGCGTCGTCCTCGATCTCTCCATCGCGGCCAATCTCACGCTCGCGGCGCTCGATCGCGTGTCGCGCGCCGGCGTGCTCGATCGAGCCGCGGAGCGCCGTGTCGCGGACGACATGATCCAGTCGCTGGGGATCAAGACGCCGGGCCCGGACGTGCCGGTGCGCCAGCTCTCGGGGGGCAACCAGCAGAAGGTCGCGCTGGGGCGCTGGCTGGTGCGTCCGCCGTCGTTGCTCATCCTCGACGAGCCGACGCAGGGCGTCGATGTCGGCGCCAAGGCTGAAATTCACCGCCTCATGGGCGACCTGGCGGCGCAGGGACTGGCGATCCTGATGATCTCTTCCGAGCTGCCCGAAGTGCTGGGCATGAGCGACCGCGTGCTCGTCATGCGCGGCGGCACGCTGGCCGCGTCATTGACGCGCGACGAGGCCACGCCCGAGCGCGTCATGGCCGCCGCCTTCGGCACGGCCGCCTGATGCGGCTGTCCGCCGGCGGCTGGTCGCGCGAACGGCCGGCGGCTCTCGCGCTTGCCGTCCTCCTCGCCGTTCTCTCGGTGGCGGCGCCCGCCTTTTTCTCGACTGGCAATCTCCGCGATCTCGTGATGGCCAACGCCGCCGTGCAGATTGTCGCCCTTGGCATGACCGTCGTGATCCTGACCGGCGAAGTGGACGTGTCGGTGGGCGCCTCGTTCGGCCTGTGCGCGGTCCTGTTCGGTCTCCTCGCGCAGGCAGGCATGCCCGTGCCGCTGGCAGCGGTCGGCGCGATCGTCTCCGGTGGAGTCATCGGCCTGGTGAACGGGCTCCTCGTCGGCGGGCTCGGCCTCCCGTCGATCGTCGTCACGCTCGCGCTGCTCGCGGTCGTGCGCGATGGGCTGCGCTGGGCCACGGAAGGCGCCTGGGTCCGCGATCTGCCGGCTGCGTTCCAGTGGTTCGGGCTCGGACAGGCGCGAGGAGAGACGCTCGTCATCGCCGCCACGGCTCTGCTGGTCGCGCTGCTCGGGTGGATGCTGCGCTCGCTGCCGGCGGGTCGCGCGATATACGCGGTCGGCAGCGACGCAGAATCGGCCCGGCTCGCCGGCCTGCCCCCACGCCTCGTCGTTGGCTCGGCGTTCGTCATGTGCGGATTGCTGACGGGCCTGGCCGCCGTGCTCAACGCGATCAGATTCGCCGAAGTGCCTGGAGCGCTCGGAGCCGGGCTCGAATTGAAGACCATCGCGGCCGTGATCGTCGGCGGCACGGTCATCACCGGCGGGCGCGGCTCGGTGGCGGGCACTGTGATCGGCGTCGCGCTGCTGGGCGCGATCGGGACGGGCCTGACGTTTCTCGGCGTCAGCGCCTACTGGGAGCACGCGTTACAGGGCGCGATCATTCTGGCGGCGCTGCTCTCGGATCGCGCGCTGTCGCGCGGACGGAGCGCCCTCGCATGACGGATGTCCGGCGGCAGGAAATGG
>JBKPSY010000137.1:0-36399 GCA_046735235.1 Acidobacteriota bacterium
CGCCATTCCGCGCCCACCTTGTGCACGACGAACGGCAGCTCGTGCGGGCCGTACAGCCCGACCAGCACTTTCGTCTCCGCGTCGGCCACCCCCTCGACGACCGTGCCCGACGGCATCTGCACGAACTCGCCCGGACCGATCTCGACCAGCGGCATCTCGCCGACGAGCGAGATCATCTGGTCCGACGGTTCGGGCGCTGACGGCGCGCCGGCGAACAGCACCTCGAGATTGCCGTCGGGAACGATGACCTTCTTCGCCTCGTCGCGTCGCAGCATGACGAGCGCGGCCGTGAGCATCTTGACCGCGTACTCCGCCGAGCCAGGCGGCGGGCCGTCTTCGGTCATCGTCACCAGCGCCTCCCACCAACGCAGGTCGACCTTCCACCCGTCCGCCTTCCGCACGACCGTTACCACCGTCAAGCTTCTCGGGAAGTTTGCGAGGTAGCGCGATGTGGTGCCGACCGGGTAGTGCCCGGTAGCGTCAACGACGACCTCCTTGCCGCGCGCGCGGAACGGCTGTGTCTGGCGCATCGAGAAGTCCATGGACTCCATCGCGATCTCGTGCGTCGTCTCGGGCGACGGCGCGTCCAGGGGCAGGAACTTGTCGGCCAACGGGTCGACGACGACGACCTTGTGAAAGGCGGCGGCATCGCCCGACAACAGAGCCCGGTAGAAGGCGCGAATGACGGGCTCAGGACTGTCGGGCCCGAGCGCTGGCGCTCGCGGGGGCCGTTGCACGGCCAGGACCGGCGTCGAGACGAGCATGGCGGCGGCCAGAGCAAGACGGAAGGCTTTGATGGGCATCGGCGGCTCCTGCTCGGGATTGGCCCCGACAGGCTACCCCGAACTCCCCCTCCTCTAAGCTCCCAGAGTGTGGTCAAACCACTCCTGACCCAGCGGGGGTATAATGATTTTTTCCGACGATGGGCGTGCCGTCCGCTTCGCTCCCCCCGGTCCTGGCCCGATGAAATGTCTTGCCATCTGCCAGGATGAGCTGGTCATCAGGGTGCTTGATGAGATCCTGCTGCCCAGCTTTGAAATCGAGTTCCTGGTCGAAAGCGCCCCGCTCGCCCGGCGCATGACCGAAGCCGGCGTGCACATCACCGCCGGCGACTTCAAGCGCAAAGACACCTTTCACAAGGCCGACATCTCGCCGAGCACCTGCGTCATCGTGCAGGACACTGGCAAGCGCGGCCTGAAGAAGGTGCTCGAGAACATCCGCGACGCCGGCGGGACGCTGATCTACGTCCTCGGAGTCGGCGTGGGCACCTCCGCCGAGCGCGAGGAAGAGATTCGCAACGCCTATCCTGACGTCACCTACCTGGCGATGGCGGAGCTCTTCGGCGGACCGCTGCTCACCGAGTTCGGCCGATCACTGACCCGGGCGCGAGTGCAGCAGTACCAGCGGTACTTCGCCGACGCTGAAAAAGTCCTGATCATGCTCCACAACGATCCGGACCCCGACGCGATGGCCAGCGGCCTGGCGCTCCGAAGCCTGCTCCGCCGCACCAAGACGACGGCGATCATAGGCGCGATCCAGGGCGTCACGCGCCCGGAGAACCTGCGCATGGCGAACCTGCTCGACATCCACGTCGAGTCGGTGACGCCGGCCGACTTCCACTCGTTCCAGCGCATCGCCATGGTGGACGTCCAGCCCCACTACTTCACGGGCCAGGTCGAGCGCGTCGATCTCGTGATCGATCACCATCCGGAACAGACCGGCTACAGCGCCATTTTCAAGGACATCCGCGCCGACTACGGGTCCACCTGCACGATCCTCACCGAGCATCTTCGTGCCGTCGACGCGAACATCTCCGAGCGCACGGCCACGGCGATGCTGTACGCGATCAAGTCCGACACGCTGTTTTTCAACCGGCAGGCGAACCGCGTCGACCTCGAGGCGTTCTCGTTCCTGTATCCGCTGTCGGACGCAGCGCTCATCCGCAAGATGGAAGGCGCGGAAATCACGATGGAGCGCCTGGCCTACGTGACGAAGGCGACCGAGACGGGGCACCTGAGGGAACAGGTCTTCTGCGCCTTTCTCGGCGAGCTGCCGCGAGAGGACTTCATCCCCTACGTCGCCGACTTCTTCCTGCAGCTCGAAGACACGAAGTGGACGCTCATCGCGGGCGTCGTGAACGGCTCTTTCGTGGCATCGGTGCGCAACATCGGCTACACGCGCAACGCCGGCGAGTTCATGCGGAAGCTGTTCGCGGACATCGGGAGCGCCGGCGGACACCGCGCAATGGCCAAGGCGGTGGTTCCGGCCGAGAAGTTCGTTGCGAAGTACGGCCCACTCGAGAATCACGAGGCAACCGAACACGCCGATCGATATCGCGGAGTCACCGAACGGCTGCTGGAGCTGGCGCTCCAGTTCCTGCACGACACCAACGGCGCCGACAAGAAACCCGGCAAGGAACGCGAGAAAGAGCCGGCTACTCCTCGCTAGCGATCCGGTTGGCGACCAATTCGTCGCCGCTGGCCCCCACGACCGGATCGATGAACTGGCGATAGGCGTCCTCGTACCCGCGATCGACCAGCTCCCCCACCGTCTGCCAGCGATCTGACTGCGCGTCGTACGCGCCCGCGGCATCGAGCGCACTCACCGGGTTGTGCGCCGGGCGAATCACGACCAGCTGATCGAACCACGGCGAGGCCGTGCGAACCGCGTCGCGGACGGAGGCCGCCTCCGCCGACGACAGGAATTCTCCAAGGCGGGCGCGCGGATGCACGCGGCGCGTCGCCAGCTCGTGAGGGCCCGCGGCGCCCGAGGCGGCGGTGACGACAATCACTTGACGCGCACCGGCGTGCGCCACCTCCTCGAGCACCCGAACGAGACTCGCCGGACGATCCGAGAGCCGATGCGTCTCACCGCGCCAGTAACTCTCCGGGGCGAACGCGATGAACGGCGCTTCCGTCACGCCGGGCACCGCGAGCGCGCCGGCCAGCGCGTCGAGCAGCACGTCTCGCGCTGCACCCGCGAGGTCGACCGCTTCAGACGATCGCCGCTCCAGGGCGGCCGCCGACGCGCGCGAGAAGAACGCACGCCTGGCGTTGGGCTCGAGCAGCGCGAAGACGACGTCGTGACGCGCGTCGATGTCGTGCGCGACGAGCAGCAGTTCGCGGAACCCCGGCTGACCGAGGTTCTCCGCGAGCAGCTCCGCGTAGCGGCGGCTCAGGTCTGCCGAGGACGGCTGACGCACATTCGCGCCGCCACGGAGCAGGTCCCACAGGCCGCCGATGAAGAAGTGCGCCGTCAAGTCGCCGGCCATTGGCGTGGCAAGGAGGGTCCACCAGGCGCCGCCGCGCTGGTCGCGCCGCGCGGGCAGCCGCTGCCGCGTACGGACAGCCGCCACGAGCACTGCGACCACCACGAGGGCGAGCACCGCGGTGATGAGCTGCGGCAGCCGCGTCGGCAGCGCGCTCGGCGCGAACAGCGACGCCAGCAGTCGCCCCCACGTGTCCGCCAGCCACCGCGCCGTGCCGGCCCCGCCGATCTCGCTCAGGATGGCGACCTGATAGACGGCGGCCGCAAGTCCGAGGACGAGCGGCGGGATGGTGAGCAGCAGGGCGGCAATCGCCAGGCCCCGCGCGACGTTTCGGTACGCGGCGCGCCACGGGTACAGCGCCCTGGCCAGCGGTCGCCGCCACAACCCGGTCGGCTCCCACAGGCGTGCGCCTCCGTCGATCGCGCCGAAGACCGCGCCGACGGCGCCGACGCCGCGGCCCGCGATCAGGTCCACGCGCACGCCCGCTTCGGTCAGCGCGCGGATGGTGCCGGCATGGTACGCGCCATCGGTGCCCGTGCCGGTCAGCACGAGCGCGGTGCGTCGATCGGGAGAATACGGCGGGCGGGGCTCTGGCTCAGACGCTGTCATGAACGGTCAGAAGCTTCAGGATCTCGAAGCTGCGCTTGCCGTTCGGTGTGATGACCACGACCTCGTCGCCCGCTTCCTTGCCGACGAGCGCGCGGCCAATGGGCGACGAAGTGGAGATCAGGCCCTTTTCGACGTCCGCGTCTTCGGGCATGACGAGCTGGAAGATCAGCGTCTCCGAGTCCTCGCGCAAGTGCAGCGTCGAGCCGAAGGCCGCGCGATCGCGCGGCAGTTTGTCCAGGTTGATCATCTGCAGGTCGCCGACGCGCTTCTGCAGCATCGAGATTCGCGCCTGCACGTACGTCTGCCGTTCTTTCGCGGCGTGGTACTCGGCGTTCTCGCGCAGGTCGCCCAGCTCGCGGGCGCGCTGGATTTCCTTCGGTAGCTCGACCTTCAGCTCGCGATCCAGCGCGGCGATCTCATCCTGCAGCTTCTTGAGCAGCTGATCTTTCATCGTCGGTGGTCGCGGTCGGGCCGGGCGACCCGATCTGTGGTGATGTTAGCACAGCCCTTCGCGCGCTCAGGCCTGCCGGCACGCCAGCACTCCAGCACGACGGCACTGCCGCACTGCCGCACTGCAATTCGCGTGTATGCTGGCCGACGTGCACGAGTCCGGACGCATCTCGCCGGTGATCTCGAGCCGGCACCATCCGCTCGTCGCCCGGTTCCGCGAGGCCGCGCGCGGCGGTGCAGGCACGCCGCTGCTGCTCGACGGCCCGCACCTCGTGCTCGAGGCGCTCGACGTGCGCATTCCGCTCCTCGATGTCGCGATGTCGGCCGACTCCGCCGACACCGCTGAGATGACGCAGATTCGCCGGCGCGTTCCATCGACACAGATCGTCACGGCGCAGGTCATGGACGCGCTCAGCCCGACACGGACGCCAGCTGGCGTCGTCGCCCTCGCCGATCGGCCCGCCTCACGCGAGGAGGAGCTCTTTGAGGGACCGGCTCCGCTGGTCATCATCGCCGTCGATGTCCAGGACCCGGGCAATCTTGGCGCGATTCTCCGGACGGCCGAGGCCGCGGGCGCCTCGGGCGTCATGGCCACAACAGGCGGCGCGGATCCCATGGGCTGGAAGGCAGTCCGTGGATCGATGGGATCGGTACTGCGCCTCCCCGTCCTTCGCGTCGCGGATGCGGACGAGGCGCTGGCGATTGCCCGCCGTCACCACGTCCGGTGCGCAGCGGCCGTCCGCAACGGCGGCGCTTCCATGGACGCCGTCGATTTCACGGGACCGCTCGCCATCGTGGTCGGAGGCGAAGGCTCCGGGTTGAGCGAGGCGACGATCGAGGCGAGCGACTTTCGGGTGAGCATCCCGATGGCGCCGCAAGTCGAGTCGCTGAACGTCGCGACCTCGGCCGCGCTACTCGTCTACGAGGCGCGCCGTCAACGCACCCGCAGCTGAACTCGTGGATACCCCTCGCCTCTTCGATGATTCGTCAGACGCGGCCGGCCCATTGGCGACGGCGCCTCTGGCCGAGCGCATGCGCCCACGGTCGCTGGACGACGTCGTCGGACAGGAGGCGCTGGTGGGGCCGGACGCGCCCCTGCGCCAGGCGATCGAGCACGACACCCTGCAGTCGCTGATCCTCTGGGGCCCGCCCGGCACCGGCAAGACGACGCTCGCCCGGCTCATCGCCGACCGCACGGAGGCGAAATTCGTGTCGTTCAGCGCCGTGCTCGCGGGCATCAAGGACATCAAGGACGTCATGGCGCGCGCCGAGGCGACCAGGCACCAGACCGGCCGCCGGACGATCCTCTTCGTGGACGAGATCCACCGCTTCAACAAGGCGCAGCAGGATGCGTTTCTCCCGTACGTCGAAGCCGGCACGATCATCCTCATTGGCGCCACGACCGAGAACCCGTCGTTCGAAGTGAATGCCGCGCTGCTCTCACGGTCGAAGGTCTACGTCCTCGAACCGCTCGCGCTCGAGGACATCGTGTCGATCCTGAAGCGCGCCCTGTCGGATTCCGAACGTGGCCTCGGACATGAGCCGCTCGATGTCGCCGATGACGCGCTGGCGACGATCGCTCGCATCTCGAGCGGCGACGCGCGCAGCGCCCTGAATCTCCTCGAGCTTGCGGCGAAGGCTGCACCGAAGTCCGAGGGACGGAGGCGAGTCGATCGCGGGTGGCTGGAACGCGCGCTGCAGCGACGGATCCTGCGCTACGACAAGAGCGGCGAAGAGCACTACAACCTCATCTCCGCACTGCACAAGTCGATGCGCAACAGCGACCCCGACGCCGCGGTCTACTGGCTCGCGCGGATGCTCGAGGCCGGCGAGGATCCGCTCTACGTCGCGCGTCGGATGGTCCGGTTTGCCTCGGAAGACATCGGCAATGCGGACCCGCAGGCGCTCACGATTGCCGTGGCCGCCCAACAAGCGGCGCACTTCATCGGCATGCCCGAGGGCAACACCGCGCTCGCGCAGGCCGCCATCTACCTGGCCACCGCCCCGAAAAGCAACGCGGTTTACACGGCCTACGGACGCGCCGCGCGAGACGCCGAGCGCGAGGTGGCCGATCCGGTGCCGCTGCACCTCCGAAACGCGCCGACAAAGTTGATGAAGCAGTTGGACTACGGGAAGGACTACCAGTACGCGCACGACGAACCAGACGCGGTCGCCGACATGGACTGCCTGCCCGAGAGCCTTCGCGGAAGGACCTACTATCAGCCGACCGAACGGGGCTTCGAGAAAGAGATCAAGCGGCGGCTGGACGCGTGGAAGGAAGTGAAGGCGAAGAAGAAGAAGTAGTGCGGAGGTGCGGAAGTGCGGAGGTGCCGAAGTGCGGAAGTGGGAAAAGCGAAGCTAGCGGCCATCGTCGGGTATCGATGAGCGCAGCTTGACGGTGACTCGGGCGGCGTGCTGCGCCAGGCGAATGAGGGCATCCAGTTCTTCGCCCGGCAGGAAATTGCGACATTGCAGCGTGAGTAGCTGGTTGTGGACCTCCTGCTGCTCTCCGTGCGCCATCGAGAGATAGTGCCTGAACTGACGGTGCCCGAAGCGGCCGAAGCCTTCGGCGATTAGGTCCGGCGCCGCTCAAGCCGCCGCGCGGATCTCATCGCAGAATCTGAAATCTCTGGCGACCTGTCGCGTCTCACAAACTGCGATCACGGCCTCGCGAAGCCTGACGGACAGCTGCCAGGCATAGAGTTCCTGGAAGGTCTTCGCTCCCATGGCGGAACGCCGAGCATGAGTCGTGCCGGTCCCCGCCTAAGCGTCTCCGCACTCCTGCACTCCCGCACTCCCGCACCTCCGCACCTCCGCACTCCCGCACTCCCGCACCCCTGCACTTCTATATCCTTTCGAAATTTCGTTCGACTTCGCGGCGAGTGAGCCGGAGCATGACCGGACGGCCGTGCGGGCAGATGGTGGAGTACGACGTCGCGCCGAGCTCCGCGAGGATGTGCACCATCTTCTCGTAGGTCAGGGGGTAGTTCGCCTTGACCGCGGCGTGACAGGCGATCGTCGCGGCCATCTGCTTGAGCGCGGCTTCGGCGGGGCTGCCGCGGTCAAGGCCTTCCAGATCCTCGCCGAGCGCCTTCAGGGTGCTCGCAGCGTCTTCGGCGCCGAGCAGCGCCGGGGCGGCGCTGACCCGCAGCGCACTGCCGCCGAAATCCTCGACGACGAAGCCGAGGCGATCGAGATCGGCGGCGCGGCCCAGGAGTGCGTCGCGCGTGCTTGATGCCATCTCCACGATCATCGGCACCAGCAGCCGCTGACAATCCACCCGGCCCGTCGTCAAACGCTCGAGCGTGCGCTCGTACAGGACACGCTCGTGCGCGACGTGCTGATCGATGATCGCGATGCCGTCATTGTCCACCGCGATGATGAACGTGTCGCGGAATTGGCCGAGGGGCATCAAAGGGCTGAAGACGACATCGGTGCCTGGTGCTGAGTGCCGGATGCCAGGCGCAGTGCCGGGTGCCTCGTGCCAGGTGCCGGGTGCGACTCCCGGCCCTTGGTGCTCCTGGCGCCAGCGGCTCGGGTAGAAGCCTCCGGCCAGAACCCCGGGAATCGGCATCGTCTCTCCGGGCGCCAGGCCTGACAGCGCGGGAGTCACGTCCGAACTGAAGGCCAGACCTCCGGAGGAGTCCGGGGCGCTGAGCGTTAACGCGGGCGCTCCGCTGCGGCCGAGTGCGTCGGTGAGCGCGCGGCGGACCACCTCGTGCACCAGCGACTGCTCTCGAAAGCGCACCTCTGCTTTCGTGGGGTGCACGTTCACATCCACCGCGTCGAGCGGCATCTCGATGAAGAGATGCACCTCCGGGCTGCGTTCCTTGATGGAGGCCACGCTGTAGGCGTCGATGATCGCGTGCGTGATCGTCTTGTCCCTCACGAGCCTGCCGTTGATGAACACATTCTGCGGGCCACGCCTCGGCCCTGTTTCTGCGAGCGGCGCAACATAGCCGGCGATCGACACGCCGCCGGTTTCGCGGTACACCTCGATGAGATCGCTGACGTCGCCGTAAATCTGGAAGAGCCGCTCGAGGCGCGTGGCCGCCGGCGGGCACTCCAGCACCCGACGGCCGGCAGCGACGAGCGAGAACCCGGACTGGTGCGCACTCAGAGCGAGCTGCGTGACGATGCGGGACACCTGCGCAGCTTCGGCGGCGTCGGACTTCAGGAACTTGCGGCGCGCCGGCAGGTTGTAGAACAGATCCTCGACATCTATCCGGGTGCCCTCGGGCGAGCCGGCCTCCGTCTCGGACTCGACGACGCCGCCGTTGACGCGGATCTCGGTGCCCGAGGCTGTGCCGCGCGCGCGCGTGCGGAGCATCAGGTGTGACACGGACGCGATCGACGGCAGGGCCTCGCCCCGAAAGCCGAGCGTTTCGATCGCGGCCAGATCGTCCGAGGTCCGGATTTTGCTCGTCGCGTGGCGTTCGAGCGCCAGCCGCGCGTCCTCCGCGACCATCCCCTCGCCGTCGTCTTCGACCCGCACGAATCGCTTGCCGCCGTACTCGGTGGTCACGGTGATGCGGCGGGCGCCGGCGTCGAGGCTGTTCTCGACGAGCTCCTTGACGACCGAGGCGGGCCGCTCGACGACCTCGCCGGCGGCGATCTGGTTGGCCAGCGCCACCGGAAGCCGATGGATTCGCGACATCAGATCCAGCGCTTGCGGCGGAACATCCACAGCATGCCGACGGTCACGGCTGCGATCCCGCCGACGATCCACCAGAACGGCGCGGGGTTGTCAGCGCTGCCGACGCCTGGCAGGTGGACGTTCATGCCGTACAGGCCCGCCACCAGCGTCGGCGGCATGAAGATCAGGGTGATGATCGTCAGGACCTTCATCACCTCGTTCAGCCGATACGACACGTTCGACAGGTGCGCCTCCAGGATGCTGGTCACGCGATCCTGGAAGATGAGGGCCTCGTCCGAGATGCGCACGAGGTTGTCGTAGACGTCCCGAAAGCGATAAGCCAGCTCGTCGGTGATGACCGAGAACTCGCGGCGCGCCAGGCGGCCGACGGCGTCCCGCTGCGGCAGCGCGATCCGGCGCAGCCCGGTGACGTCGCGCTTCACGTCGAGAATCTCTCGAATCAGATCGGGCGACGGCCGCTCGAAGACCTGCTGCTCGAGCTCATCGAGCCACTGCTCCAGCTCTTCGACCTCGGGGCGGTAGTTGTCCACCATCTCGTCGATGATCCGGTGCATGAGCGCCGCGGGTCCTTCGCCGAGCACTTGCTGGTTCCGCGCGCACATCTCGCGCACGGTAGCGGCGCTGCGTGTCTGGCCATCGTGCACGGTCACCAGGTAGGTGTGACCGAGGAAGAAGTCTATGTCGTGCGTCGCAAACGCCGTCTGTGACTTCTTGTAGTCGATGCCATGCAATATCAGGTAGAGGTAGCCGTCGTAGCTTTCGATCTTCGGGTGGTGCACCGTCGCCACCGCGTCTTCAATCGCCAGCGGATGGAAGTGGAAGACGTCGCTCAGGATCGACATCTCCTCGGGCGTCGGCGCGGCCAGGTCGACCCAGACCTTCGCGTCGCTCGAAGGGTCGAGCCATGCGGGGTCCACGTGATCGACAGTGTCAGTCCGGGCATCGCGATTGACGTAGATGGTGATCATCGATGAGGCACGCGAATCTTAGCATCGGAAAGGTCGGGCAAGACTTCGTAACGTGAGCCCGAGCGTTCGCGCTGCCTAGAATCTACCCGAGGCGGTCGGGAAGATGCGATCGACAACGTCATGACGACGGCGCGCCGCGCCCTGGCGGCGACGCTTGCCGGTCTGATCGGTCTCATCGCCGCGGCCACTCCGTCCGCTTCGATTGAGGGAGCGGGCCCCACCGAGGTCGGCAACGACGCCTGTCGTCCCTGCCACTCGCAGATCTACGAGACCTACAGCCGCACGCCGATGTCGCGGACGAGCGGTCGCGCCACGTCTGGCTTCGTCGCCGGTGAGTTCACGCATCGACGGTCGGGCATCCACTACCGCGTCTTCTCGGATAACGAGGGGCCGACGCTGGCGTTCGAACGTCCTGGCGATCGCGGGCTCTCGGGACGACTGCCGCTGAAGTACTACGTCGGCTCGAACACGCGCGGCCGCACGTTCCTCTTCTCCGTCGATCGGTTCCTGTACTAGTCTCCCATCAATTTCTACGCACGATCGCGCGCATGGGACATGTCTCCTGGCTATGCCGATCTCGAGACGCGCTGGGCGTCTGGCAGCCGGCATTCGACCGGCACCCGGATGCGAGCGAGCTTGGCGTGGACGTCGCACTGGCGATGTGCAGAACCGGCAACTGGAACGAAGGCCGAAGAAGCTGTCGAGATCGTGCTCGAGCACAACCCGGACTTCCAACCCGCGCGTCAGGTCGGAGCCGCGCTGGCGCGCGGCCCCGACGCCTGTCGCACTGACTGACTGCTAGTCGCCGCCCTTCACGCCGAGCGCGGCCTGCGCCGCCGCCAGGCGCGCCACGGGGACGCGGAACGGCGAGCAGCTCACGTAGTCGAGTCCAACCTGTTCGAAGAACCGGATCGACGCCGGGTCGCCGCCGTGCTCGCCGCAGATCCCGAGCTTGATGCCCGGACGCGCGCTGCGGCCCTTCTTCACGGCGATGTCCACGAGCTGGCCGACGCCCGACGCGTCGATGGTCGCAAACGGGTTCCTCTTGACGATCTCCAAATCCTGATACTGCGGCAGGAACGAGCCCGAATCGTCGCGTGACATGCCGAGTCCGGTCTGCGTGAGGTCGTTGGTGCCGAAGCTGAAGAACTGGGCCGTCTCGGCGATCTCGTCCGCGGTCAGCGCCCCGCGCGGGATCTCGATCATGGTCCCAACGAGGTAGTCGATCTTCACCTTCCGCTCGGCCATCACGGCCTTCGCCGTCTCGTGGACGACAGCCACCTGCAGGTCCAGCTCCTTCTTGAAGGCGACCAATGGAATCATGATCTCCGGCTTGACCTTGA
The DNA here is from genome assembly GCA_046735235.1 of Acidobacteriota bacterium. Taxonomy (GTDB): domain Bacteria; phylum Acidobacteriota; class Vicinamibacteria; order Vicinamibacterales; family JAENWD01; genus JAENWD01. Next base: position 11,296 of record JBKPSY010000137.1, read on the forward strand.
TGCCCTCCTTCTGGACGATCGCCGCGGCCTCGAACACGGCCCGCGCCTGCATCGCCGAGATCTCGGGATAGCCGATGCCCAGGCGGCACCCGCGGAAGCCGAGCATCGGGTTGAACTCGTGCAGCTGCTCGACGCGCTGATGGATGCGCGCGGCCGGCACGCCGATCTTCTTCGCGAGCTCCGCCTGCTGCTCCTTCGTGTGGGGCAGGAACTCGTGCAGCGGCGGATCGAGGAAGCGAATCGTCGCCGGGTAGCCCTTGAGCGCCCGGAAGATGCCCGCGAAGTCGTCGCGCTGGTACGGAAGCAGCTTCGCCAGCGCCGTCTTCCGCTGTTCGATCGTCTCGGCGAGGATCATCTCGCGCATCGCGTCGATGCGGTCACCCTCGAAGAACATGTGCTCGGTGCGCGTGAGCCCGATGCCCACGGCTCCGAACGCGATGGCGTTGGCGGCCTGCTCGGGCGTGTCGGCGTTGGTGCGCACGCTCATGCGCGTAGCCTGCGAGCACCACGTCATGAGCTGCTGGAAGCTTCGGAACTTCTCCGACTTCCGCGCCGCCGCGTCGCCTTCGATCAGGCCGGCGACGATCTCCGACGGCGCCGTCTTCACCTGCCCCGCGTAGACCTTGCCGGCGGTGCCGTCGATCGACATCCAGTCGCCTTCGCGGTAGGTCTTGCCCTGGACGCTGACGGTGCGGGCCGCGTAGTCGACCTCCACCGCCGACGCGCCGCAGACGCAGACCTTCCCCATCTGCCGCGCAACGAGCGCGGCGTGCGACGACACGCCTCCGCGCGCCGTGAGGATGCCTTCGGCCGCGATCATCCCGCGCAGGTCCTCGGGCGAGGTCTCGACCCGGACCAGCAGCACTTTCTCGCCCCTCTCGGCCGCCGCCACGGCGCGCTCGGCGTTGAGGTACACCCGGCCCGACGCGGCGCCTGGGCCGGCCGGCAGACCGCTGGCAATCGGCGTCGCCTTCTTCACTTCCGACGCATCGAACACGGGCGCGAGCAGCTGGTCCAGCTGATCCGCCGGATTGCGCAGGATGGCGGTCTTCCAGTCGATCAGCTTCTCCTTCTGCATGTCGATCGAGAACTTCAGCGCGGCCATGGCGGTGCGCTTGCCGTTCCTCGTCTGCAGCATGTAGACGACGTCGTCTTCGATCGTGAACTCGAAGTCCTGCACGTCCTTGAAGTGCTTCTCGAGCGTCTGGCGAATGCGCTCGAGCTCCGCGTAGGACCTCGGCAGGTGCTTCCGGAGCTGCGCGACCGGTTCCGGTGTGCGCACGCCTGCCACGACGTCCTCGCCCTGCGCGTTGATGAGGAACTCGCCGTAGAACTCCTTCACGCCGTTGGCCGGGTTGCGGGTGAACGCCACGCCCGAGCCCGATCGCTCGCCGGTGTTGCCGTACACCATCGCCTGCACGTTGACGGCCGTGCCCCATTCGGTCGGGATGTTGTACTTCCGCCGGTAGACGATCGCGCGATCGTTCATCCACGAGCTGAAGACCGCGCCCACGGCCCCCATGAGCTGATCCCAGGGCGACGCCGGGAACTTCTGGCCCGATCGCTCCTTCACCAGCGCCTTGAATCGGACCACCAGCTCCTTGAGGTCGTCGACCGTCAGCTTCGTGTCCTCGACGTCCCCGTGGTACCGCTCGTGCTTGAGGGCGTGAATCACCACCTCGAACGGGTCGTGGTCCTCATCGGGCCGCTTCTGCACGCCGAGAACGACGTCGCCGTACATCTGCACGAAGCGGCGGTAACAGTCCCACGCGAAGCGCGAATTACCCGTCTTCTTCGCCAGCGCTTCGACGGTGTCGTCGTTCAGCCCGAGGTTGAGGATCGTGTCCATCATGCCCGGCATCGAGTCGCGGGCACCGGACCGGACCGACACCAGGAGGGGGTTCTTGAGGTCGCCGAACTTCTTGCCCGTCTGCGTCTCGAGTGCCGCCACGCCGGCGGCCATCTGGTCGCGGAGTGCGGACGGGTATGTCTTCCGATTCGCGTAGTAGAACGTGCAGACCTCTGTGGTGATCGTGAATCCGGGCGGCACCGGCAATCCGATGCGGCACATCTCGGCGAGGTTGGCGCCCTTGCCGCCGAGCAGCGGCTTCATCGTCCCGTTGCCATCGGTTCGCTTGCCGAAGAAGTAGACGTACTTCGAGGCGCGCTTCGCACTCGCTCCCTTCGCACCGCGCGCACCTTTGGCATCCGCCTTCGCGGCCTGGCCGCTTCGGCGAGACAGGCCTTTCGCACTCGACTTCTTCTTGACGACTTTCTTGGCCATGATCTGTTAAGACTCCGTTTGAGGGACGATCTCAGAGACGTCCGCGAGACGCAGGATGAGCCGGGCCAGCGAGGCCATCAGCCACAGCCGCGCTCGCCTGAGCGCGACATCTTCCGCCATCACGAAAACATCCGAGAAGAATCGGTCCACGAAGGGACCGAGGTGGGCAGCCTCCGCAAAAGCCTGCCGGTAGTGATCACCGGTGGCGAGCGCTTGCTCGATCACCGGACGCCGCCTGGTGAGCTCGGCGACGAGCGCCTGCTCGGCCGGCTCGGTCAGCCGCGCTCCTTGTGCGGCCGTATCGCGATCGGCGGCGTCGAACTCGGCGTCGGGCAGCTCGCGTGCGATGTTCTTCACGCGTTTGAAGAGCGTCGCCAGCTGCTGAAACTCGGGCGTATGAGTGAACTCGGGCAGCGCCTGCAACATCCGCCGCGCGTCAGTCGGGCTCACATCGTCCAGCGGACGGCCCGAGAGGACTGCTCGCACGTTGCGCACGTCGAATCCGCGCTGCTCGAGCACATACGCGAGGCGTTCGGCGAGGAACGTCATCAACGCCGCCCGCGCGGCTGCCTCGAGCGGAATGCCCTGACGGCCCAGCGCATCGGCCGCGGCGTTCACCAGCGTGCCAACTGTTGGACGGCTGCGGCTTCCCGTGGTCTCGGGGAGATCGACCAGCACCGCGAACAGACCATGCGCCTGCCGGCGCAGGCCGAACGGGTCTCGCGAGCCGGTGGGCCGCTCACCCGCGGCAAACAGGCTGACGAGGGTGTCGAGCTTGTCGGCCATCGACACGGCCGCCCACACCGGAGCCGCACTGCCGAGCGCTTCACGCGAGGGCGGCGCCCCGGCTTCCACGGCCACGGGCAGGTAGTGGTGATAGATCGCCTTCCAGACGGCCTCCGGCTCGCCTTCTTCACGGGCGTAGATGCCCCCCATCGTGCCCTGCAGCTCCGTCAGCTCGCGCACCACGTCGGTGGCGAGGTCGGTCTTGGCGAGCCGCGCGGCGCGCGCGGCCGGCGCCGCCGTCGACGGGTCGCCCAGCCCGTGCTCGGCCACCCACCGGGCCAGCGCTTCGAGCCGCTCCGCCTTCGCCTTGTAGCTCCCCAGCTTCTTGTGAAACAGGATGGTGTCGAGCCGATCGATCCGGTCCTCGAGCTTCACTTTGCGGTCGGCGGCGAAGAAAAACTGCGCGTCGCGCAACCGGGCCGTCAGCACGCGTTCTGAGTTGCGGCTGATGAGCTCCGGGCGTTCGACCTCGACGTTCGTCACGGCAAGGAACGCCGGCTTCAGCTTCCCCTGATCGTCCACCACCGGGAAGTAATGCTGGTGGTGGATCATGGTCGTCGTCAGGACCTCCTCGGGGAGCGACAGGAACTCCGCGGAAAAGATCCCGGGGACGACGGACGGCCATTCGACGAGGTCGGGGACCTCGTCAACCAGACCGGCCTGCAGCGCCGCCGCGCGATGCACGCGCCCGCCCAGCCGGCCGGCGTGGACATCGAGCTCACGAGCGATGCGCTCGCGCCGCTCTTCGCGTTCGAGCAGCACGAAGTGCTCGAGCAGCCGCGCCTTGTAGTCGTCGAATGTCTTGACCTTCACCGCGCGGCCCGCCCGGCCGCTGGTCGTGAGAAAGCGGTGGCCGTACGTCATCGCGCCCGAGCGCACTTCCTGCACGAGCGGCGCCTGGGCAGCGTCTGTGCGGCGGATATCGAATGGGACGACGCGGCCGCCGTAGAGGAACAGCAGCCAGCGAATCGGACGGCCGAACGTCAGCTCGCCCTTGCCGTCGTCCAGCCACGCGTCCCAGCGCATGTGCTTCGGGAACGACAGGCCGCGCAGCAGCCCGTACATCACGTCCGGGAGCGCGTCGACGGCTGCCCTGCCGCGTTGGCGCTTGCGGAACGCGAGGTACTTGCCCTTCGGCGTCTCGACTTCTTCGAGGTCCGCAACCTCCACGCCGTTCTTTTTCGCGAACCCGGCAGCGGCCGGCGTCGGCTGCCCGTCGGGTCCGACGCGCGTCGACGCTGGCGGTCCGTTCAACACTTCCTCGAAGTCCGTCTGACGCTCGGCCACTCGACCGACGCGGACCGTGAGGCGACGTGGCGTCGTCCAGGACTCGACAGGCGCGTCGATGTCGAGGCGCGCGGCCTTCAGTTGGGCCGTCGCCACCTGGGCGAGTTGCGTGACGAGCGACGGCAGCCAGGAGGCCGGGACTTCCTCGACGCCGATTTCAATGAGCAGTTCGCGATCCATCAAATTGTCAGAGACGGCAGGCGTGACGGCCTGCGCTACAGCGGTCTATTCCGTCGCCGCCGCCGGCGCCAATCCCTCGACGTATGCCTTTGCGATGGCGATGGCCAACTGCCGGACGCGCAGCACGTACGCCGTACGCTCGGTGACGCCGATGCTGCCGCTGCTGTCGAGGATGTTGAACAGGTGCGAGCACTTCAGGCACTCCTCGAGGGCCGGCCACACCAGCCCCGAACCCAGCAGCTTCTGGCAGAAGGCGTAATGTCGCTCGAACAGGTCGCGGTGATGCGCCGAGAATTCCGCTCGCGTCACACCCTCGACCTGGCCGAACACGTACTTCGACTGCTCGATCTCCTCGCGCAGGCGGACCTCGCGATATTTCACGCCGGGCGCCCACTCCAGGTCGTACACGTTGTCGACCTTCTGCAGCGCCATCGCGATGCGCTCGAGGCCGTAGGTAATCTCACACGCGACCGGCGAGAGATCGATCCCGCCGACCTGCTGGAAATACGTGAACTGCGTGATCTCGAGACCGTCGAAGAGGACCTGCCAGCCGATGCCCCACGCGCCGAGCGTCGGCGATTCCCAGTTGTCCTCCTCGAAGCGCACGTCGTGCTGGCGCGGGTTGATGCCGCAGGACTCGAGCGACTGCAGGTACAAGTGCTGCACCTCGTCGGGCGACGGCTTCAGGATGACCTGGAACTGATGGTGCTTGAACAGGCGATTCGGGTTTTCGCCGAACCTGCCGTCATCGGGCCGCCGCGACGGCTGCACGTACGCGACGTTCCAGTGCGCGGGACCGAGGACGCGGAGCAGCGTCTCAGGATGCGAGGTGCCGGCGCCGACTTCGAGGTCGAGTGGTTGCTTCAGCAGGCACCCGTTTGACGCCCAGAACTGCGAGAGCCTGAAGATGAGGTCCTGAAAAGTCAATCGTCAGTGTCCGTGGCGCCGCAGTTCCCTGAGCACGCGCAGTGATTTCAGTTCGCGCTCGAGATGACGCGCCATCAGCAGCCGATGGAGCGCTTCGAGCTCTGCCAGCACGGGGCCGGCCACCATGAGTTCGGCCAGCTCGCGCGGCCCGTTCTGTCGCGCGAGCGTCAGGAACCACAAGGCGTCGGCCGATAGCCTCGCGCCCGACGGCCTGCCACCCAATCCCTCCGCGCACGGCGAGCACGTGAGCACACCCTCGGTCGGCGACAACCAGGCGCCCGCGTCGGGCCGTCCGGTGAACCGCTCCCCGCACTGGTGACATGCCAGGTGCGGCGGATAGACGCCCTGCAGCCGCAGCACCCAGTACTCGAAATACCGCGCCAGCAGCTCGGGGCTCATGCCGTGGGCCATCGCATCGACCACGGATGCGCCGAGCCGGTAGAGCGTCTCGTTCGGGTCGTCGGCCGGCGCCCATTCGTCGATCAGCTCGGCGAAGTAGCTCGCGTAGTGCACCGCTTCGCCCGGGCCCGCCATCGGCGACCGCACGGGCTCGGCGTAGTTCAGGCTGACCAGCTCGCGCGTCTCCTTCTCGAAATACGCGACGCGCACGTGAGTCAGCGGCTCGAGGGCCCCGGCAAACCGCGACCGCGGCCGGCGCGCGCTCTTCGCAACGCCCCGCTTCTTTCCGCGATCCGACGTGAGGAAGACGACGATGCGATCGGCTTCCCCCAGCTTGTAGGTACGCAGCACCAGGGCGTCGGCTGTATAGAGCGGCATGCCTCCACGAGAGAAATCCCCGTATTCTACCCCGTTTCAATGGGTTGGAGAAACTCCGCCGCCAGGCAATCGGCGAAATCGGCGGATTTCACGCCGGTGTCATGGGCGGCGGCTTCGCGGGTAACATGCGCCCAGGGTCGGGGGGCTTCCGCATGCGTCGACTGGTATGGCTGGCAGCGCTGGCACTCGGGATCGCGGCAAACGTCGCGGCGCAGGCTGAACGGCTGTCCGACAAGGACGTCAAGGAGCTGATGGAGGCCATCGACAAGGGACGGGATCACTTCGTCGATGCCCTCGATCCCCAGTTCAAGCATGCGGTCATGCGCAGCCCGACGAACGAAGTCGACGTCAGCAAGTACCTCGACGACTTCGACAAGAACATCCACACGATGAAGGATCGTTTCAAGGGAGACTACGCCGCCAGCGCCGAAGTGCAGACCGTGCTGCGACAGGCCAGCGACATCGACGAGTACGTGCGGCAGCAGGGCGCCATGAAGGGCGCGAGCGAATGGAACGCGCTCGCCCGGCAGTTCGACGCGCTCGCCACGGCGTACGGCGCGCGCTTTCCCGTCCGTGAGAACACGCCGGTGCGGCGCCTGGGCGACAAGGAAGTGGCCGAGGCGGCCGACCTCATCGCGCACCAGGCCTCGCCGCTGAAGAACGCCATCGCGGAGGACACGAAGCACTGGCCCGAGGCGGATCGAAAACAGGCCAAGGCGATGAAGCAAGAGGCGGAGCAGCTCGGGAAGGACGCGCAGCTCGTCAAGGAACGCGTCACCGAGGGTAAGCCAGCGTCCGCCGAGTACCGCATTCTGGCCGAGCGTGTCGGTCGTCTCGAGCTCTACGTCACGAGCCACTCGCTGCCCCGTGCCGGCAGCGCCATGGGGACTATCCGCGCCGCAATCGGCAAGCTCAATCAGGCGTTCGGACTGTAGCGTGGAGGCGGTGATGGGGCGTGGGTGGAGCGCACGGACCGTCGTCGGCGTGATGGCCCTGCTCGTGCTGCCGGTCGCGGCCATCGGCGGCGGACCCAGCCAGAAGGACGTTCTGGCGCGCGCCGGACGCCGGGTGGTCCAGTATCAGATGGAACTCCCCCACCTGATTGCCACCGAGACATCCGTCCAGCGCGCCACGGCCCCGCGCGGTCATCTCCTCGAGGTGCAGGAACGCCATTTGGTGTCGGAGCTGGGATGGGTGAGCGCCGGAACGCTGCCCGACCTGGTGGGCGTGCGAGACGTGGTCGACGTCGACGGGCACCCGCTCCACGGCGGCGAGCGCTTGCGTCTGCAGATGCTGTTGCACGGCTCCGGGCCGACGACGCCGGCGAGTGTGACGCAGCTGCTGAACGAGGGCGCCCGCTTCAACCTGGCAGAAGGGTCGAGGAACTTCAACCTCCCGACCGTGGCGCTGTTCTTCCTCCATCCCGAAACGCAGTCGCGGTTCAAGTGGAGCCGGCAATCCCCGCCGTCCGCGGCGATCTGGGTCATGACGTTCAAGGAACGCGAGCAACCCACGATCATCCACACCGGCGAGGGCGAGCCGGTGTTCAGCAAGGGGCTCGTGGAGATCGAGACCGCGACGGGCGAAGTGCGCCGCACCCAGCTGACGGTGCACATCGACAAGCTGGACTACACGCTCACGACCACGTTCGGGCGCGTCGCGTCCATGGACATGAACTTGCCTGTGAGTCTGGAGGAGAAGTACGTGTCGCCCACGGGCACCATCACGGGCGAAGCGCGCTACGACACCTACCGGCGTTTCGATACGAGCGCGCGGCTCGTGCAGTAGTGGACGCTAATTGGCCTGCACTACAGAAGAGGTCGCCCGCACAGCGACCTTCAATCCTGCCACCCCATGTAGCGCAGGCCTTCCGGCCTGCTACAACAGACTGCCGCGCAGGATCACCATCCCGACGCTGAAGTAGATCACCAATCCCGTGACGTCCACGAGCGTCGCCACAAACGGCGCCGACGAGGTCGCCGGATCGAAGCCAAGCCGCCGCAGCAGCAGCGGCAGCAGCGATCCAATCAACGTCCCCCAGAGCACGATGCCGACCAGGGCCGTGCCGACAGTCAGCGCGATGAGCATCCAGTGCTCGCCGTAGACCGTCGAGAACTGCGACCAGATCGTGATGCGCAGGAAACCGATCGAACCGAGGATCGTCCCGAGCGCGAGGCCCGCGAACACTTCCCGCCGCATGATGCGCCACCAGTCGCCAAGCGTGACCTCGCCGAGTGCGAGCGCGCGAATGACGAGCGTCGACGCCTGCGACCCCGCGTTGCCGCCGCTCGAGATGACGAGCGGCACGAACAACGCGAGAACGACCGCCTTGGCAATCTCCTTCTCGAAGACGCCCATCGCCGTCGCCGTCAGCATTTCGCCGAGGAACAGGGCCGTCAGCCACCCCGCGCGCTTCTGAATCATGCGCGTGAAGGCGATGGTCATGTACGGCTCGTCGAGAGCCTCCGAACCGCCGATGCGCTGGATTTCCTTCGTGGCCACCGCCTCGGCGACGTCCAGGACGTCGTCGATCGTGACGATTCCGATGAGCATGCCCGCCGTGTCGGTGACCGGCAGCGCCGATCGGTCGTACTGCTTGAAGATTGCGACCGCCGACGCCTGATCGTCGGTCGCCTTCAACGCGACGAACCGGCGGTCCATCAGCGTCTGCACGGGGTTGGCCGGTGAGGTGAGAAGGAACTCGCGAATCCGGATGTCGTCAATCAGCAGCCCGTGCTCGTCGACGACGTAGATCATGTTCAGCGTTTCGCTGTCCTGCCCGTGCTCGCGGATGTAGTCGAGCACGCCCTGCACCGTCCAGTCTTCGCGGACCGAGACGTAGCTGGGCGTCATCAGGCGGCCGATCGATCCTTCGGGATAGCCGAGCAACGTCGACGCCACGGCGCGCTCCTGCGGCGTGAGGAGCGCCAGCAGCTGCCGCGTGACGGTCGCGGGCAACTCTTCGAGGAACATCGTGCGATCGTCGGGCGCCATCTCGTTCAGCAGCGCCGCGACGTCTTCCTGGGCCATGGCCTTGAGCAGGTGCTCCTGCTCCTCGTGATTGAGGTATTCGAACGTCGCCGCGGCGTCCTTGCGGGGCAGCAACCGGAACGTGACGACCTGGTCCTCGATGCTCATGTGCGTGAGCACTTCGGCCAGGTCGTTTGGCGGCCGGTTGCGAATCATGTCCCGCAGCTGCGAGAAGTCGCGCCGCCTCACGACGGCCGCCAACTCGTCTGCCGGACGCGCGACGCGGCGAATGGCCTCCAGGGCCTGTTCCCGCTCGGGACCGGATAGTTGTTGTTCCATTTGCGTCAATGCCGCCCTGACGACGTCATGGTGGTGCACGTGCGGCCCGACTGCCTTCGCGGCAGCGAGCCAGAGACGATGAATCTGGTTGAGATCGCGGGATGAAAGCGCCGGCGCGTGGACGCCGAGATAGAAGACGTCGGCCCGGCCGCTCGGATGATGGATGACCAGGCGCACGTCGAGGGCCTGTTCGAACTCGAGACGCTCCCAGGCCTCCCCGAGCAGACGCGCCTGCCCATCGGCCGGCAGCGTCGTCGACTCTCCGACGTGAACTTCCGAGGATCGCAGCCGGTGCATCGCCGTTGCGATCGCGTCGAAGACATCGCGCGCAGGGACGATGAGCAGCCGCACGGCGCGGTTCTGACGTTCGGCCAGCGCGACCACCTGCGAGAGCAGCAGCTGCTCTGCCGGTGTCGGCCGCGGGTCGATGGTCGCGTCGTCTTCGACGTCCACGCCCAGCACGCGAACCGTCATGACGACGACGTCGCGATCGCCGGCCGCCGTCAGCGCCTGGCTGACGTGGGACAACGAGTACAGGTGGCGGACGGGGACGAGCAAACCTCCCGGGCGCGCTTCGGCCTGGCCGAGCGAGAGCTCCGACGACAGCAGCTGGAACGCCTCACTGTCGGTCGGCTCCTCCGATTCGACGGGACGGCGATCGAGCACCGCGAGCGTCGTGGCGGCCGCGAGAAGGACGCTCGTGCCGGCCCACGTCGCGGGATCGCCGAGCACCAGCAGGGCGCCGAGCAGGACAACCGAAAGACCGACGACGGCGACCTGCAGCGCCGACGCCACGGGAGCCGGCGCGAGCTCCGGCGCCATGGCGAGCGCGGGCGTCCGCTCGCGCGTGCGCATCCGGCGCAGCATGATCAGCTTGGCAACGTAGGTCCAGACGAGTCCGACCGCATACGCGCGTGCGAGCCACGCCACGTGGCCGCCGCTGGCGAGCAGGAACAGGATCGACGTGAGGCACACGACGTCGGTGAGCCGGCTCCGGGTGCCGAATCTCGGGTGAAGCGCCCGCAGCGACTCGGGCACTGCTCCCACCCGCGACAATCGCTGCAGCGTCATCGTCGCGTCGTCGAGGCTCGCGTCGGCGGCGTGGCCGAGCATGGCGACCCCCGCGAGGGCGACCACCATCGTCAGCAGGACGCGAAGCCCGACGGCGCCAGGAACGAACTGCAACAGGCCGATGAGCGGCACCTCGTCCCACATCGCGAGCGCGTCTGGCGGCACCAGCGCGACGATCGCGAAGGCGGCACCTGCGGTGACGAGCAGACCAAAGATGGCGGCGAGGCGAGCCGTCCGCATGAGCCCGGGCAATCGCGGCTGCGGGAGCTCCGCGGCGCGCCGGGCGATGCTGTCGCCGCTGGCCATGGCGGGCAGCGCGAACGCGAGCCCGACGACGGCCGCCAGGCCAATCGTCACGGGCTGCGGCAACGAGGTCAGGCCGAATGGCAGGGGGCCGGTCCACGCAGGGGCCGGCGGCAGGCCGTATCCAGACGCCATGGCGGCGACGAGGCCCCAGATCGCGGTGACGACGAGTGCCGCCAGCGGAATCCAGACCCATCGCTCGAACATACTGGCGCCTACGCGCTGCCCGAGCCGCGACCGAAGCCAGAGCACGCCGATGAGGCTAGCCGCCGCCGCGGTAGCGAGATCGCCGGCCGCCACGTGCTCGGCGAGCCTCGACAGTCCGAGGATCGCCACGAGGAGCGACACGACGTAGTGGCCCGCGACGCAGGCGACGAGCGAGGCGAAGAACAGGCGCTCGACCAGGACGGCCGCGGCGGCCGATGTGGCCTGGCGGCGCCCGAAGGCCTCGTTCACGCGGCCCGGGAGGCCGCCAGGCATGAACAGCGCCCAGCTCTCGAGATCGGTGGCGCGCAGGACGATCCCTGCGCCCACGGCAACGAGGACGAACCAGGGCCCAGACGCGCCGATCGCCGCGACGACGATACCCGAGATGAAAAACGCGGCGACGCCCAGCTCGGTGAGCGTGAGCGCGATGGTCCGCCACGCGGGGATGAGCTCTCCGAGCGCTGCCGTCGCAAGGACGACAGGGATCCGGCCAATCGGCCTGGGCTGTGATCGCGGTGTAGCCATCGACGCGGTGACTCTCGCTGCCGATTGTCGCTGATTCTGCAGGACGAGCGGAAGACTCAAATGCTCGTGACGGACGTGCGACGGCGCGTCCGGTGCGCGTGCGGCAGGGAAATCGGCGGCGGCTACGTCTGTGGCGGGCCTATTCGCCGGGGCGCTTCATCAGCTCGTCGAGCAGGCGCTCGTCCTCGCGCCACTCGTTCTTGACCTTCACGTGCAGGTCAAGAAACACGCGCGTCTCGAAGAATCGCTCGAGCTCCAGGCGCGCGGCCGTGCCGATGGACTTGATCATGTCGCCACCGCGCCCGAGGATTATCGGCTTCTGGGAGGAGCGCTCGACCAGGATGGTGCAATAGAGGCGCAGCAGCCCATCCGGTGCCGCCTCATCGAACTGGTCGACGACGACCGCTGTCGAGAATGGAAGCTCCGCGTGCGTGTGCCGCAGCACCTGCTCGCGGACCATCTCGGCGACGAAGAACCGTTCGGGCTGGTCCGTCAGGTAGTCGGCCGGGTACAGCGCCTCGCCTTCGGGCAAGTGTTCCAGGAACACGCCCTCCAGGACGTCCACGCCATCGCCTGTGGTGGCCGACAGGGGGACAATGGCCGCGAAGTCGCGCTCCTTGCTGGCCCGGTCTATGAGCGGCAGGAGCTTGGCCTTCCCGACGAGATCGATCTTGTTCAGGACGAGCACCACCGGAACCACGATGCTCTTGACGAGGCCGAACAGGTGTTGCTGTCCGCCGCCCGGTTTCTGCGACGCGTCGAGCACGACGCCGACGAGATCGACATCGCGCATCGACTCGAGGGCAGCGTCCACCATGCGCACGTTCATGCGGTGGGTGGGCTTGTGAATGCCGGGCGTGTCGACATACACCACCTGGCCGTTCTCGTAGTTCCGTACGCCGCGGATGCGATTGCGGGTCGTTTGCGGCTTGTCCGAGACGATGGCGAGCTTCTCGCCGACGAGCCGGTTGAGCAGCGTGGACTTGCCGGCATTCGGCAGGCCCACGAGCGAGACGAAGCCGGACTTCACACCGGCTCGCCTGCCGGAACGGCCGGCGGCTTGGCCACCTTCCGGCGGACGCGCACGCGCATGACGCGACGACGCTCGGCCTCCAGCACCTCGACGTGGAGACCGTCGAGATCGAGCTGTTCGCCGACCACGGGCACCCGGCCGAGCTGCGCGAGCAGGTAGCCGCCGATCGTGCCAAAGCCCTCGCGCGGGATGTCGACGCCCAGTCGATCGTTCAGCTCGTCGATGGCGACCTTCCCGCTGAACACGAACACGCCGTTGCCCTCGTCCTGCACGGGCTCGGATTCGACGTCGTACTCGTCGCGGATCTCGCCGACGATCTCCTCGAGCAGGTCCTCGATCGTGACCAGGCCCGCGGTGCCGCCGTATTCGTCGACGACGACGGACGACTGCACCTGCTGGCGCTGGAACTCCTTCAGCAGCTCGGACACTCTCTTGGTCTCCGGCACGTAATGAGCCGGACGCAGCAGGCGCTCGACCACCTGCTCGGTCGGCGGCAGGTCGATCGGCAGCCGGATCAGATCCTTGACGAACACGAAGCCCAGGATGCGATCGAGCGAATCGCGGTAGACGGGCACGCGCGAGTACTGCTGCTCGCCGAACACCTGCCGCACCTCGGCGAGCGTCGCGTCGGCGCGGACGGCCACGATGTCGGGCCGTGGCGTCATGACGGCGCGGACGAGCGTGTCCCCGAAGTCCACGATCGACTCGATCAGGCGCCGCTCTTCCCGTTCGATCAGCCCTTCTTGCTCGCCGGCTTCGAGGTAGGCATGCGCCGCATCGCCGGCGCTTTCTTCTTCGGCCGCCAGGCCCGCTTCGGTGGACGGCTGCGTCTGCCGCTCGCGGCGCAACGTCGCGATGATTCCGACCAGGCTGCGCGTGAGCGGGCGCAGGAAGATCGTCAGCATCGTGAATGACGGCAGCAGCGCGATCAGCACGCGCTCAGGGTCGTAGCGCACGATGAACAAGGGAATGAGGTGCTCGAAGGCCAGCACGAATCCGAGCATCGACAACCCCAGGACCCAGGGATCCTTGAAGTCGTCCATGCCAGTCCACGCCGCGAACAGAATGGCGGCAACCGTGATGATGCCGCCCATCAACAGGCGCGCGGGCACGAACAGCAGCACCGGGTCGTCGAGGTAGACGCCCAGTCCAACGGCGCGGCCGGTACGCTCAACCGTCAGACGCAGCGACAGCCGCATCAGCGCGCTGAATGCGGCCTCGACGGTGCCCACATAAATGGCGCACAGCGCCAGAACGGGCAACAGGAAGATCGTCATCGTCTCCCGCCCCGTTCGATCAGGCCGTCTGAAAGGCCGCCTGCGCGGCGCAGCCGAGCTTCGACCCGTGCCATTCGCCCGTTGTCCGTTTCGTGGTCGTATCCAAGCAGGTGCAGCAGTCCGTGCAGCGCGAGCACCCGCCACTCGGTGGACTCGGGATGCCCGGCGTCTCGTGCCTGCCGCCGCGCCACTCCGCGCGCGATCACGATGTCGCCGAGAAATCCCGACTCCGGACTTCGGACTACGGACTTCGGTCTACGGACGGCGGACGTCGGACGGACGGTTGTCGGGAAGGACAATACGTCCGTGGCCTTGTCCTTCGCGCGGTAGGTGCGGTTCAGCACGCGGACGCGTGCGTCGGGCACGATCGCCACGGTCACCTCGCCGGCCGCGGCCCGAGGCGCAACGCGCGAGAGCCACGCGGCAAGCCCGGGCGCGGGCAGGCGGATCCCCTTCGCGTCGACGACCGACACGCGGAGCGCGGGACGTTGGTGGTCTGGAGCGGCCATGGCGGCGCTATGCGGTGCGGCTGCCGTTGCCCGATTGATGTGCTTCGTATGCTTTGACGATCTGCTGCACGAGCTTGTGCCGGACGACGTCGCGGTCGTCGAAGTGCACAAAGGAGATGCCCTCGACGCCGGACACGATCTTCATCGCCTCGACGAGGCCGGAGGCCTTGCCCGTCGGCAGGTCAATCTGCGTGATGTCGCCCGTCACGACGGCCTTGGACCCGAAGCCGAGGCGCGTGAGGAACATCTTCATCTGCTCGGATGTGGTGTTCTGCGCCTCGTCCAGGATGACGAACGAGTCGTTCAGCGTGCGCCCGCGCATGAACGCGAGCGGCGCGATCTCGACGTTGCCACGCTCGAGCAACCGCTCGACGCGCTCGACTTCGAGCATGTCGTAGAGGGCATCGTAGAGCGGCCGCAGGTAGGGGTTCACCTTTTCCTGCAGGTCGCCGGGCAGGAACCCGAGCTTCTCTCCGGCTTCGACCGCAGGCCGCGCGAGAATGATGCGGCTCACTTTCTTCTGCAGCAGGAACGAAACGGCCTGAGCCATCGCCAGGTAGGTCTTGCCGGTGCCGGCCGGACCGATGCCGAAGACGATGTCGTGCTGGTCGATCGCGTCCATGTAGCGCCGCTGGTTCACGCTCTTCGGCGCGATCTGCCGCTTGCCCGCCGAGCGCACGGGGCCCTTGACCAGGAAATCCTTCAGGTCGACGTCGGCGTTCTCCGAAACGAGCTGCGCCGCCGTCTTCACGTCACCGTTCGCCACGCGATACCCCTCGCGCATCAACGCGGTCAGCTTGTTCACGGTCCGCTCGACGCGCGCCTCGTCGGCCGGCGCGCCATCAACGAGCAGATCATGCCCCTGCGTACTGATGCGCACGCCGAAGGTCGATTCGAGCTGGCGGAGGTTTTCGTCGTAGGAGCCGAAGAGGGTCTCAACACCGTCTTCGGGAACAGAGATCTTGCGCATCAGCGGCGGGTCGCGCTCGTAACTCCTTGAGGAGCAATAACTTACTTCAATATATTACCACGAGCGAGAATTTCCGGTCAAACGCTCGGCGGGGCTATAGCCCCGCCCTGCGAACGGGGGCTGTCCGCCGCTCGCGAAACCGGCGGGGGCGACGATACACCCTCGCCCGCGGACTGCAGTGGGGCGGGGCTTCAGCCCCGCCATTTCTCGGTTACGGCGCGGCCGGAGGCTTGGCGGTCACTCGCAATTTCAGCTCGTCGAGTTGCCGCTGGTCCACCGACGAGGGCGCGTCAGCCATCAGATCCGCCGCCGTGGCCGTCTTCGGGAACGCGATGACCTCGCGGATCGAGCTCTCGCCCGCCAGGATCGCGATCAGCCGATCGAGACCGAGCGCGATGCCGCCATGGGGCGGCGTCCCGTACTGCAGCGCGTCCAGGAAAAACCCGAACCGCAGCTTCGCCTGCTCGTCGTCGATCCCCAGGAGCCGGAACATGTTCCGCTGGACCTCGGCATCGTGAATGCGGATGCTGCCGCCGCCGACCTCGCTGCCATTCAGCACCAGGTCGTACGCCTTGGCGCGCGCCCTCCCCGGCTCGGTCGCGAGTTCCGCGACGTCCTCGTCCATCGGCGACGTGAACGGATGGTGCATCGCGACCCAGCGCTTCTCCTGGGGATCCCAGTCGAGCAGCGGGAAGTCGACGACCCACGCGAAGGCGTAGGTGTCCGCCGGAATGAGATTCTCCTTCTTCGCCAGCGACAGCCTGAACGCACCGAGTAGTTTCGACGCGTCGTCCGGCTTGCCGCCCGCGATGAGAATCAGGTCCTCGTCCTTGCAGCCTGCCGCCTCCATCGAGGCGAGCAGCTTGTCTTCCCCGGCGGCCTTCACGTTCGTGTTGAGGCCGGACTCGGTCTTGCGGGCCCACATGATGCCGACGGCGCCGAGCTGCTTGGCCTGATCGACGAGGGCGTCGAGCTCGGAGCGCGAGTACTTCGCGGCGCCAGGAATCACCAGCGCGCGGACGACACCGCCTTCGCCGACGATCTTGCGGAAGGCGTTGAACGCGGCGTCCTCCCAGACATGCGACACGTCCACGATTTCCAGGCCGAAGCGCAGGTCGGGCTTGTCGGAGCCATACTTCGCCATGGCCTCGGCGTACGGCATGCGCTGGAACGGCGTCTTCACCGTCACGCCGATCTCCTTGAAGATCTCGACGATGAGCGGCTCGATCAGGCCGAAGACGAGATCGACGTGCGCGAACGAGATCTCGACGTCGATCTGCGTGAACTCCGGCTGGCGGTCCGCGCGAAGGTCCTCGTCGCGGAAGCACTTCACGATCTGGAAGTAGCGGTCCGTCCCGGCGATCATCAGGATCTGCTTGAAGATCTGCGGCGACTGCGGCAGCGCGAAGAACTCACCGGGATGGACCCGGCTCGGCACGAGATAATCGCGCGCGCCCTCGGGCGTCGACTTCGTGAGAATCGGCGTCTCGATCTCCCAGAAGCCGTGGGCGTCGAAATACTTCCGCACGGCCATCGTCACCCGGTGCCGCAACCCGAGGTTGCCCTGGAGGCGAGGGCGGCGCAGATCGAGATAGCGATACCGCAGGCGGACGTCTTCCGAGACCGGCGTGTCGTCGGCGATCGGAAATGGCGGCGTCTTGGCCTCGTTCAGCAGCCGGATCTCCTCGGCCAGCACCTCGACTTCGCCGGTATCGAGCCTGGCGTTCACCGTGTCGGCGCTGCGCCGCTCGACGGGACCGAGCACCGCGACGACGTACTCCGAGCGCAGGCGCTTGGCGACAGCCATCACCGCCGAGTCGTTCGGCACGAGCACCTGCGTGACGCCGTGGCGGTCGCGGACGTCCAGGAACAGCAGGCCGCCCAGATCGCGGACGCGATGGATCCAGCCGAGGAGGACGGCCTTCTGGCCGACGTGCGAAGCACGGAGCTCACCGCACGTGTGCGTCCGTGAGAGTGTGCCGAGTTGGTCTGCCATCTATTGAATGAAGAATCAAGAATGAAGAATGAAAAGCGGAACCCTCAGCGTCAGCTGCGGTGGGCGCCGAACCACTCGGCTAATTGGCCGTGTGGCACCTCGCTCTGCTGCCCGCTTTCCAGATCCTTCACCATGACACTGCCCTTCGCGCGTTCGTCGTCGCCGGCGATCACCGCGAAGCGGGCGTGCCTCGAGGAAGCATACTTGAGCTGCTTGCCGATCTTCTCGGCGTCCGGGTACACCTCGACGCGCAAGCCCGCGCCGCGGAGTTGACGCGCGATCGTCAGGCTTTCCCCGACAGTTTCGGCGTTCCAAAGCGTGACGAGCACGTCAGCCGCGCTGGCCGTCACGTCGGCCGGAAACATGCCACGCTCGGTCATCACGACGAGAATGCGCTCCAGACCCAGCGAGAAGCCGCACGCCGCCACGCGCTGCCCGAGGAACATGCCGACCAGATCGTCGTACCGGCCACCGCCGCCGAGGCTGCCGGCGAGGTCCGCCACGGCAATCTCGAAAATGGCGCCGGTGTAATAGGACAAGCCCCGCGCGAGGCCTGGATCGAGGCGGAGGTGCGCGCCGGCACTGGTCGATGCCGCGGCCGCGATCACTGCATGAAGGTTCTGGATCGCGCGCGTGCCGGCCTCGTGCCCCGCCACCAACTGGGCCAATCGCGATTCCGCGTCAGCAGGCCTGAAGGCCTGCGCTACAGGAGATGCGGCTGCGGACGAGCCGAAGGCCTCGAGCGTTTTCCGCGCGGCCTCTGTGCCCACGCCGCGGCGCTCGAGCTCCGCGACGACGCCGTCCCGTCCCACTTTGTCGAGTTTGTCGACGGCGATGAGCGCGCTGTCATGCAGATCCCCGGGCACGCCAGAGACGTCGAGCAGCGCGCGCAGCAGCTCGCGGTGGTTCAGTCGAATGACGAAGTCGGTGAAACCAAGGCCTTCCAGGACGTCGCTCACCGCGCCGCAGACTTCAGCCTCGATCACGGGCGACGTCGATCCGATGGCGTCCACGTCGCACTGGTAGAACTCGCGGAAGCGTCCCTTCTGGGGTCGGTCCGCGCGCCAGACCGGTTGAATCTGGTAACGCTTGAAGAACCTCGGCAGCGTGCCGTGGTACTCGGCGACGACGCGCGCGAGCGGCACGGTCAGGTCGTACCGCAGCGCCAGATCGGCCTCGCCCGTTTGCCGGCCTTCCTCGCCCCGCTTCAGAATCTTGAAGATCAGCCGGTCGCCCTCTTCGCCGTACTTGCCGAGCAGCGTCTCGATGTTCTCGACGGCCGGCGTCTCGAGCGGCTCGAAGCCGTAGCGCTCGTAGACGTCCCGAATGACGCCGATGACGTGCGAGCGCTTGCGGACGTCCTCTGGCAGGAAGTCGCGCATGCCGCGTGCGGGCGTCGTGAGAGGTTTGGTCATGTGGCGCAGGCCTTCAGGCCTGCATGTAGTCCAGCCGGTACGCGACGTAATTCTGCGCCGACTGCCGGACGAACGCGACCTCGTCGTCCGTCAGCGCACGGCGAACCTTTCCCGGGCTGCCCATGACCAGCGAGCGCGCCGGAACCGCCATGCCTTCCAGCAGCAGCGTCCCTGCGGCCACGATGCAGTCCTCGCCGACCAACGAGCCGTTCAGCAGGATCGCGCCCATGCCGATGAGGCACCGGTCCGCGACGCTGCATCCGTGCAGGATTACACCGTGCCCCACCGTCACGTCGTCTCCGACCGTGGTGGGATGCGACGGGTCGCGCATGACGTGCACGATGGTCCCGTCCTGGATGTTGGTGCGGCTGCCGATTCGGATCCGGTTCACGTCGCCGCGGACGACCGCGTTCATCCAGACGCTGCTCTCCTCGCCGATGACGACGTCGCCGATGATCTGGGCAGACTCGTCGACGTACGCGGACGGCGCGACCCGCGGCGCATGGTTCCTGAAAATCCTGAGCATCTAGATCTTCGGGAGCGTCACGCCGCGCTGTGCCTGGTACTTGCCCTTCTTGTCCTTGTACGAGATCTCGCAGACCTCGTCGCTCTGGAAGAAGAGCACCTGCGCGATGCCCTCGTTCGAGTAGATCTTCGCGGGCAGCGGCGTCGTGTTCGAGATCTCGATCGTCACGTGGCCTTCCCACTCGGGCTCGAACGGCGTCACATTGACGATGATCCCGCAGCGCGCGTAGGTGCTCTTGCCGAGGCACACCGTGAGGACGTCCCTCGGCACGCGGAAGTACTCGATCGTCCGGGCGAGTGCGAACGAGTTCGGCGGGATGATGCAGACGTCCGCCTTCATGTCCACGAACGAGCGCGGGTCGAACGACTTCGGGTCGATGACCGACCCGTAGACGTTGGTGAATACCTTGAACTCGTCGGCGACGCGGATGTCGTAGCCGTAGGACGACAGGCCGTACGACACGACGCCCTCGCGAACCTGGCCCTCGACGAACGGCTCGATCATGCCGTGTTCGAGGGCCATGCGCTTGATCCAGCGATCAGCCTTGATGCTCATTATTGGTGGTTGGTTGCAGGGTGATGGTTGCGGGTTGTCAGCGGCGGAACCACTGCATCAGCAGGGTCAGAATCACGCTCAGCAGCACCGACGTGGTCAACGGAAAGTAGAACGTGAAGGCGCCGCGGCGAATCGTCATGTCGCCCGGCAGCCGGCCCAGAGGCACGCCGGCCATCATCAACAGGCCGAGCCCGGCGATCACGACGCCGATGAGAACGAGCGTCTTGCCCACTCGTCAACCCGCTATCGGCAATCGGCAATCCACGACCGTTCAGCGGAGTTCCATGCCTCGGAAGAAGTACCCGAGCTCGAAGGCCGCCGTTTCTGCCGCGTCGGAGCCGTGCGTCGCGTTGAACTCGATCGACGCCCCGAAGTCCTTCCTGAGCGTGCCCGCGTCGGCCTTGGCCGGGTCGGTCGCGCCCATCAGGGTGCGCCACTTCTTGATCGCGTCCGGCGCCTCGAGGCACAGGAGGAGGCACGGGCCCGACGACATGAAGTCGGTCAGCGATCCGAAGAACGGACGCGCACTGTGGACGGCGTAGAAACCTTCGGCGTCGGCCTTCGTGAGGTGCTGCAGGCGGAGAGCCACGATCCGGAATCCGGCCTCCTCGATGCGTTGCAGGATCCGTCCGGCGTACTTCGCCTTGACGGCGTCGGGCTTGATGATGGCGAACGTTCGTTCCATGGTCGGTGGGGTGGCTCCAGGTCTGTCAGGTCTGCCAGGTCGATCAGGTCTGTCGGGTCGGTCTGGCTGCTATCGCTGCTTATCCATCAGCTCGTCGAGCACGCTGGCCGGCGGACGTGTCACCGAGGGCGGCAGAAACGCCAGCGGCTCCTCGACGAGGTTCAGCATCGAGCAGAAGTCCTTCTTCGCGGGATCCACGTAGAGGAGTCCCGTCGCGTACTCGCCGCGCTCCGCGGTCTCGCGCAGCACGCGCAGCGACTCCCCGCGGCTGGTCGGATCGAACTCGCGATTCAGCTTGTGCAGGACGATCTTCGAGCCGTCGTGCAGCGTGACGGTGCGGCTCGTGCCTTCTTCCTGCTCGATCGCGATGTCCTCGAAGTACGGCACGAAGCTCACGTCGGCCACGGGCTCCTCGTGGTCCTTCACGTAGCTGTAGCTCTTCGTCGAGCCCTCGTGATCGTTGAACGTCACGCAGGGCGAGAGCACGTCGAGCATCGCGGTGCCCTTGTGCGAGAGCGCGCCTTTGAGCAGTGCCGTCAGCTGCTTCTTGTCGCCGGAGAACGAGCGCGCCACGAAGGTCGCGCCGAGCTCGATGGCCATCACGCAGGTGTCAATCGGCGGCAGGTCGTTGACGACGCCGTTTTTCAGCGTCGAGCCGACGTCGGCGGTCGGCGAGAACTGGCCCTTGGTCAGGCCGTAGCAGCCGTTGTCCTCGATGATGTAGACGAGCGGCAGGTTTCGGCGCATCAGATGCACGAACTGTCCGACGCCGATGGCGCCCGTATCGCCGTCGCCGCTGACGCCGATCGCCGCCATCGTGCGGTTTGCCAGCAGCGCGCCGGTCGCGACCGACGGCATGCGGCCATGCACCGAGTTGAAGCCGTGGGCCTGGCTCAGGAAGTACGCCGGGCTCTTGCTCGAACAGCCGATGCCAGACAGCTTGAGGACGCGCTTCGGGTCAACGCCGAGGTCGTAACACGCCTCGATGATGCGCTCGGAGATCGCATTGTGCCCGCATCCGGCGCAGAGCGTCGTCTTGCTGCCTCGATACTGCACGACCTCGAGGCCGATGCGATTGAGCTTCTTGCCTGGCGCCGGAGCTGAACCCGCTGGTGTCGTCATCGGTAAAACCTTTATCCGATACGTCTGGCAGGCCTGAAGGCCTGCGCTACAGACGTCAATTCTTCATTCTTCACTCGCCGCCGACGCCTGCCGCATGAGGCGCGTCGGCCGCCACGGCCGCGTGCGCCACGGCCAGGCCCTCCTGCGACAGGACCGCGTCCGTGACGCTGCGCGCGTCGATCGGCAGCCCGTTGTAATGCAGCACGCTGCGGATCTTGGCGGTGCGCAAGGGATCGAGGTCCATGCGCATCAGCGCGGCCATCTGCGCGTCGCGATTCTGCTCAATCAGATAGACGCGATCGTGGCGATCGATGAACTCGGCCAGCGCCGGCGTGAAGGGATAGGCCTTCAGCCGGAGGTACGAAGTCTCGAGGCCCGCTTCCTGCCGCAGCTGGTCGCGTGTTTCGACGATGGCCCAGTGCGACGTCCCGTAGCCGATGAGGCCGACTTTCGCGTTCTTCGGCTGATCGATCTCGGGCGCCGGCACGAGCGTCGCGGCGGTCCTGAACTTCTTCGACAGCCGATCGAGGTTGCGCTCGTAATCGTCCGAGCGTTCGCTGTACTGGCCCTTCTCGTTGTGGCCCGATCCCCGCGCGAAGTACGCCGGCATGTCCGTACCCGGCAGGGTGCGCCACGGGATCCCGTCGCCGTCGACGTCCTTGTAGCGTCCCCATTCGCCGAGCTGTTTCAGCGCCGCGGCGTCGAGCACCTTGCCGCGATCGAAGCCTTCGGCCGGGTATTCGAACGGCTCCGACATCCACATGTTCATCCCGAGATCCAGGTCCGACATGATGAACACGGGCGTCTGAAGCCGCTCGGCCAGGTCGAAACCTTCGATGGCCATCTGATAGCACTCGTGCACCGACGACGGCAGCAGGAGCGGGTGACGCGTGTCGCCGTGCGACAGCACCGCGGTCGTCAGGATGTCGCCCTGCGCAGTCCGTGTCGGGAGGCCGGTGGAGGGCCCGACGCGCTGGATGTCGAAGATCAGCGCCGGGATCTCGGCGTAGTAGCCGAGGCCGGTGAACTCCCCCATCAACGAGATGCCGGGGCCCGACGTGGACGTCATCGCGCGCGCGCCGGCCCAGCTCGCGCCGATGACCATGCCGAGCGCGGCAATCTCGTCTTCCGCCTGCACGACGGCGAAGGTCGCCTGGCCGGTCGCCTTGTCCATCCGGTACTTGCGCAGCAGGTCGATCAGCGACTCGCACAGCGAGGACGAGGGCGTGATGGGATACCAGGCGACCACGGTGACGCCGGCCATGAGGCAGCCGATGGCGGCCGCCGCGTTGCCCTCGATCAGGATCTTGCCGGCGGTGGCGTTCATCCGCTCGACGCGGAACGGCGCCTTCGCCTGGAAGTGCTCCTGCGCGTAGTCGAAGCCGGCTTTCAGCGCGCCCAGGTTGAGCGCCAGCGCCTTTTGCTTCTTCCCGAGCTGCCGGCTGAGCGCCTTCTCCATCTCGCCGAGCTCGATCTCGAGCAGGTAGGCGACGACGCCGTCGTAAATCATGTTGCGGACGAGACGCCGGAGCTTGGCGTCCGGACAGACCGCCGCGACCAGCTTGTCGAACGGCACCGGGTAGAACGTCAGGTCGGACCGCAGCCCGGAGAGCTGCAGCGGCTCGTCGTAGACGACGACGCCACCGGGATCCAGCGTCAGCACATCCTCGCGCGCGGTCTCGGGGTTCATCGCGACGAGGAAGTCGATCTCCTTCTTGCGGGCGATGTAGCCGTGCTTGTTCGCGCGGATCGTGTACCACGTCGGCAGCCCGGCGATGTTCGACGGGAAGAGGTTCTTGCCCGACACCGGAATGCCCATCTGGAAGAGCGAGCGGATGAGGATCAGGTTGGCCGTCTGGCTGCCGGAGCCGTTGACCGTGGCGACCTGGATGCTGAACTCGTTGGCAGTGCGGTGCGCAGACTCCGGTATAGACCGGACGGCTGAATCTCTCGTGGCCATGAAGATTCCAAATGGCGCGCGCGGAGCATTCCCACGCGCCTGTCGGCGAAGCGCCTAACCTATTGATTATACACGGCTGGCGCCGGATGGGGCCGCTGCGCGGGTGAGGGTGAGGGCGCCCGTGGTGCATGGGGCATGGGTCCATGGGTGCATGGGGGCATGGGTCCGTGGGCGCATGGGGCATGGCCCCTAACGCACCCCATGAGACCCATGGACCTATGGACCTATGGACCTATGCGCCTATTTCATCCGCTTCTTGAGCGCCGCGCCCATGTCGGCCGGGCTCTGCACCACCGTCACCCCGGCCGCGGACAACGCCTCCATCTTCTCCTCGGCGGTCCCCTGGCCGCCGGCGATGATCGCGCCGGCGTGCCCCATCCGGCGTCCGGGCGGCGCCGTCTGGCCCGCGATGAACCCGACCACGGGCTTCCGGAAGTGCGCCTTGATCCAGGCCGCCGCCTCCTGCTCGGCGCTGCCGCCGATCTCGCCGATCATGATGACCGCGCTCGTGTCCGGGTCCTGCGAGAACAGCTGCAGCACGTCGATGAACGACGTGCCGATGAACGGGTCGCCGCCGATGCCGACGCAGGTGGACTGGCCAAGGCCAAGTTGCGTCAGCTGGTGAATCGCCTCGTACGTCAGCGTGCCGCTCTTCGACACGATGCCGACGTGTCCCTCGCGACAGATATGCCCGGGGATGATGCCCGCCTTGCTCTTGCCCGGCGAGATGACGCCCGGGCAGTTCGGCCCGATGAGGCGTGACGGCTTGTCCTTGAGAAACGTCAGCGCCCGCATCATGTCCAGCGTCGGGATGCCTTCGGTGATGCAGACGATGAGCGGAATCCCCGAGTCGGCCGCTTCCATGATCGCGTCGGCCGCAAAGGCCGGCGGCACGAAGATCACCGACGCGTTCGCGCCCGTCGCCTGCACGGCCTGCTGGCACGTGTTGAAGACCGGCCAGCCTTCGTGCGTCGAGCCGCCCTTGCCCGGCGTGACGCCGCCGACGACCGTCGTCCCGTAGCCCGCGGCCTGCTTCGCGTGAAAAGTGCCCTCGCGGCCGGTCAGGCCCTGCACGAGGAGTCGTGTCGATTTGTCGAGAAGTATCGCCATTAAGTGATCTCGTAGCCGGCAGCTCTCAGCCGGCGGCTGGCAGCCACCTCGACTGCTGCCCGCTGCCCTGCTACCTGGCCAGTGCTACCACTTTCTCCGCGGCGTCGCCCATGCCGTCCGCGTTCGAGAAGTTGAGGCCGCTTTCCTTGAGCATCCGCTTGCCCTCGTCGACGTTCGTGCCTTCCATGCGCACGACGATCGGGACCTTTACGTCGAGCTCCTTCACGGCCGCGATCACCCCGGACGCCAGTACGTCGCAGCGCAGGATGCCGCCGAAGATGTTGATCAGC
>JBKPSY010000138.1:0-15890 GCA_046735235.1 Acidobacteriota bacterium
TTGTTGTACTGGAGTATCGCGGCGCCGGTTCCGCAGTGCCGCGGGTTCGCCATCGAGCGCAAGCTCACGGATGCCCACGGCGTCGCGAGCGACACGTTCCTGCCAAACCGCATCGGCTTCGAGAACGAGGTCGTCCCGCAGCCGGCCGATGGCAGCGCCCCGACGAAACCGTCCACTGACTGGCCGTTCCAGCGGTTCTCGTGGACCGACCACGACGCCGACAGCGGCGATACCGTCTCCTACCGCGTGATTCCCGTCGTGCGTGCCGGCGCCACGCTGAATCAGGTGCCGGCCGAGGCGAGTGACTGGAGCGCGCCGGTCACGCTGGGCGCGGAGCTCTCCGGAGACTTCCAGCCGTATTTCAACCGCGGATTCGTGATCTCGCAGTTCATCGCGCGATATCTCAAGCAGCAGAACAAGACGCTGGCCCAGTTCAAGGCGACGATCACCGACAAAGACGACACGACGATTCGGCGCTTCCTTTCCGGCGACCTTCGGCTCGCCCTGCTGAAGCAGCTGCAGCTGGCGAAGTCCGAGCACGGCGAGGTGTACGGCGCGCTGTTCGAGCTCTCCGACCGAGAGCTTCTCGACGCGGTGAAGATGCTCGGCGCAAAAGCGCACGTGGTGCTCGCGAACGGTTCGATCACGAAAGGCAAGACCGAGGCGCTGGCCGACGCGCGAAAGCGGGACGAGAACGCGACGGCGCGCGCCGAGCTGATCGCGGCTGGCGTGGATGTCCAGGTCGATCGCCGCTTCATCGCACCGGGTCCGCTCGGCCACAACAAGTTCCTGGTGCGCGTCGGATCGACCGGCAATCCGCTCGCGGTCTGGACCGGCAGCACGAACTGGACACCGACCGGACTCTGCACGCAGGTCAACAACGGCCTGCTCGTGCGCGACCACGGCGTCGCGGCGCTCTACCTGGCGCAGTGGCACCGCCTGCGCGACGCCGGCAACACGTTTCCCGATGCGCTCGTCACATCGAACAGCGCGCCCCAGCCCGTCGGCGCGGATACATCGGGGAGCGTGCGCAGCATCACCTGGTTCACGCGCACGCGGCAGAAGGTAGACCTCGACGCGCTGAACGCCCTCGTCCAGGGCGCGACTCAGGGCGTCGTGTTCCTGATGTTCATGCCAGGCGCGACGGGACTGCTGCACACCGTGCTCACTCGCGCCGCCGAGCCAAACTTCTACGTGCGCGGCGTCGTCAGCGAGCTGCCGAACGGCCCGGCGGACGAGAGCGCGGTGGACGTCAGCCTTGTCGCGGGGACGACGCATGTCGGCGCGCACTTCGACGTCGTCGAGCCGCAGGGCGTGCCGGACTCGATGGCGTGGTTCGCCGCGGAGGTCTCGCACCAGGAGTTCATCCAGAACATCGGCTTCGCCATCATCCACAGCAAGGTGCTGGTCATCGATCCGTTCTCCGACGACCCCACTGTCGTGACCGGCAGCCACAACTTCTCGCAGAGCGCCAGCTCCTCCAACGATGAGAACTTCATCGTCGTCAAGGGCAACAAGGCGCTCGCCGAGGCGTATGCCGTGAACGTCATGGGCGCCTACGCGCACTATCGCTGGCGCGCCTATCTGTCGAGCACGCACCATCCCTTCAATGGGCTGAAGGACAACGACACCTGGCAGGCGCCGATGCTGGCGTCGAACCGGCGTGATCTGACTTTCTGGGGAGTGTGAGCCGTGGACGGAGCGGAGGTCATCGAGGTCATCGAGCGCGCGTTTGCGGAGGTGCCGCATCCCGGAGACGCGTTTCTGCTGGGGTCGCACGACGGCGGAGAGCCGTTCGAGGAAGTCGGCGCGTTTCACGGCCTGACGGACTGGCACACGCCACCCCCCGAGTTCCTCGACGCCCACTACACGGTGTTGAGTTTTCTTTCCGATGGCGGGTTCCGCTATTTCCTGCCGGCGTTTCTGGTCGCCGATGTTGGGGACGCGCTGCAGACGGCCGATCCTGTGTTTCACCTGACGCACGGGTTCGTCGACATCGCGACGACGCATGAGATCGGCGGCCGAGTGTTTAGCCGCAGATCCGGGCGCTCGCAGTTCATCAACCCGAGGCGATACGGGGCCACGACGTTTCTCGACTACGCGCGATTCCGCTTGTCGGTGTTCACCCGCGAGGAATCCGCGGCGATCGTGACGTACCTGGAGTTCATCCGCGGCCTCGAGGCGCGTGCGACCGATCGCGAGCCCATCGACCGGGCGCTCGAGCAATTCTGGCGGGACCGGGCCGCCTCGGCGCCCACGTCCGTGGACCTGCGCCGCTACCTGGACGAGCAGGCCGAGTACGTCGACGCGCTGATTCGCCAGCGGAGGGACGCGCCATGACCGAGATCCGCTTCGCGCGGGAAGCCGACGGCGCCGCTCTCGCCGAGATCTATCGTCCGGCCGTGTCCGAGCGTGCGACGTCGTTCGAGGTGGACCCGCCCGATGCTGCCGAGATGGCGCAGCGGGTCTCGTCCCTCCTTGCCACGCACCCGTGGCTCGTCTGCGTCGAGGACGGACGCACGCTCGGCTACGCCTACGCCAGCAAGCACCGTGAACGCGCCGCCTATCAGTGGTCCGTCGAGGTCTCTGCCTACGTCCATCCGGCAGCCCATCGGCGGGGCGTAGGCACGGCCCTCTACGCATCGCTTTTCGCCGTCCTGGACCTGCTCGGCTACCGCAACGCGTTTGCCGGCATCACGTTGCCCAACGACGCCAGCGTCGGCTTCCACGAGTCCGCAGGCTTTGTCCTCGTCGGGACGTATCGCCGAATCGGCTGGAAGCTCGGCGCCTGGCACGACGTCCTCTGGCTGCAGCGGGACCTCGCGCCGCACGTCGCGGCCCCTCCGCCTCCGATCGCGCTCCCACGCTTCGCGAATCGTGCGGCCCTCGATCGAGCACTCACCGCCGGCCTCAGCCACATCCGCGGCACTTGAGCCGCGCCGCCTCCGCCGTGCTAGCATGCGCCCCGGTCATTCTTTTGCAGCCCGGCCGAGGGGAGTTGGCCGGCTTCCAGGAGGAGAGGTCAGTGAACCGCTTCATGGCATCTACACTCGTCGCGGCAGCCTGCCTCGTCGTTGCCGCGCCAAAGCCGTTCGCACAAGCGCGCGGCGACGACGCACCGGCCCAGGCGGCCGCCCAGGCGCCGACAAGCGACGACAAGCATTTCGTTTTCGCCGATTTCGAGAAGGCCGACGACAACAAGAAGCCGATCAGCGCACGCGGCGGCGCGATCAACATCTATCCCTATCAGGCCCCGGGCACCAAGGAAGCCACGGCTCAGGGGCCCGAGCTCGTGCACGTCAAGCGGGACGATCCGAATCACCTGCTGAAGTTCGACTACGCGCTCTTCGCGCCGTCGGATTGGACCGGCGTGACGCTCGAGATTCACGGGCAGCCGGACGTGGACGGCAAGATGGTGCCCGACGACTTCAGTGCCTTCAAGGTGCTCTCGCTGGATTGCTTCGCGACTGGCGTGCCGATAGTCCGGGTCGAGATCCTCAGCCAGGGCAAGGGCAAGGACACCGCGACCGCGCCGCCGCAGTACACGTTCAAGGTCAAGGAAGGCCTGAACACGTACAAGATTCCGCTCAAGGCCTTCAGCCAGCCACAGTGGGTACAGGACGAGCGGGTCGATCCCAAGGACGTGCTCAAGAACCTCACGTCGATACACGTCATCCCCTTCTGCGAGGGCCCCTGCGAAGCGAACAAGCAGGGAATGGTGATCCTGGACAACATCGTGTTCGAGAAATAGCGTGCGCCTCCGGTTGCCGCCGCCGTTCGTGCTTTTGCTCGGAGCGGTGGCGGTGGCCGCCTTCGCGACCTGGATCGTCCCTTCCGGCCAATACGACCGTCGCGACGACGCCGCCACCGGGCGGCGCGTCGTGGTGGCCGGCACCTACCATCCCGTTCCCTCGAGTCCCGTCGGCGCGTTTGCGGCGGCCGTGGCCGTGCCTCGCGGCTTCATCGATGCCGCCGACGTCATCGTCGTCGTCCTGATTTGCGGCGGCGCGTGGGTCGTCGTGGACCGCCTGGGCACGCTGATGCGGGCGGTGGGGCAGGCGGCCTGGCGATTTCGACACAACGGCCTGCTGCTCGTCCCGATCGTCTCGACGCTGTTCGCGACGATGGGCGCGCTCGAGAACATGCAGGAAGAGATCATCCCGCTCGTGCCGGTGATGCTGCTGCTTGGCCGGGGCGTCGGCGTCAACGGGGTGACGGTTGTGGCGATGAGCGCAGGCGCGGCGATCGTGGGCAGCGCGTTTGGTCCGATGAACCCGTTTCAAGCCGGCATCGCGATGAAGCTCGCGCAGCTTCCGACGGCGTCGGGCTTCGCACTGCGCAGCGCGATGTTCGGCGCTGCCCTGGTCCTCTGGATCGCGTGGACCATGGCGTACGCCCGGCGTACTCCCGAAGCCGCGACGGTGACGGCGGAGTCCGCTTCGCCGCCGCCCTTCACCCGCGTCGACGCGCTCGTGCTGTTGTCGGTCCTCCTGCCGATGGCGGCCTACGTGTACGGGTCGCTGCAGGGCAGTTGGGGATTTCTGGAGCTGGGCGCGGCGTTTCTCATCGGCGGCCTCGTGGCCGGGCTGATTGGCGGCCTCGGCATCGCCGGCACGTCGGCGACATTCAACGAAGGCATGCAGTCGATGCTGCCGGCGGCGATGCTGATTGGGGTGGCACGAGCCATCTCCGTCGTGCTCGCGGACGGGAAGATCATCGACACGCTGTTGCACGGCCTGGCGTCTCCGCTGGAGCACGTGTCACCGGTGGTGTCCGCAATGCTGATGATCCCCTTCCACAACCTGGTTCACGTTGCCGTGCCGTCGGTCAGCGGACAGGCGGTGCTGACGATGCCGGTGCTCGTGCCGCTGTCGGATTTGCTGCGGCTGTCCCGCCAGGTGCCGGTGCTGGCGTATCAGACCGGCGCCGGCATGATGGAGGCGCTGACGCCGACCAACGGCGCCCTGATGGCCGTGCTCATGGCGGCCAAGGTGCCGTACGGCCAATGGGCCCGATTCGCCATCGTGGGCTGGTTGCTGTGCACGGGTGTCGGAATCGCGGGAATCCTGGCTGTGCTCTGGGGCATGGCGGGCTGAGCATGGCCGAAGCCGAGACGACGCGTCTCGAGGCGTTCAGCGATGGCGTCTTCGCGATCGCGATCACGTTGCTGATTCTCGAGATCAAGGTGCCGACCGGAGCGGAGACCCAGGAGCACGGCCTCTGGCACGCGCTGCTGGAGCGGTGGCCGTCGTATGTGGGCTACGCCGTCAGCTTCGTGACGATCGGCATCATGTGGGTGAACCACCACGCGCTCTTCACGTACATCCGCCGCGTGGATCGGGCCCTGCTCCTCGCGAACCTGCTGCTCTTGATGACGATCTCGTTCCTGCCGTATCCGACGGCCGTACTTGCCGAGCACCTTCCCGACGCGGACTCGCGGACGCCCGCGGCGGTGTTCTACGGCGGCACGCTCGTCGTGATCGCGATCTCGTTCAACGTGCTCTGGTGGGCCGGCCGCGGACGCCGTCGCCTGATCGGCGCCGACGCGCATCCGGAAGGCATGCGGACGATCACGTTTCGCTATGGCATGGGTCCGCTCTCATACGGCATCGCCACCGCGGTCGCGCTCGTCAACGTGTGGGCGAGCCTGGCAATCCACTTCGGCCTGGCCCTGCTGTACGCGCTGTCGGAACGGCGCGTGGACGGCGACGAGGAATGACGTCACGACCCCTCGAGGTCGCGCGCGGTACGTATTCGATCTCGACCGATCCGGCGCGGCTCGACGTCGACGCGATTCACGCGTACCTCACGACGGCCTACTGGTCGGAGGGGATCGGTCGTGAGCTGGTGGCGCGCGCGCTCGACGGCTCGCTCTGCTTCGGCCTGTATCTCGGCACCACGCAGGTCGGGCTCGCGCGCGTCGTCACCGACCGGGCGACGTTCGCCTATCTCTGCGACGTGTACGTCTTGCCGTCTCATCGCGGGCGGGGACTCGGCGAGTGGCTGATTGAGACCGTGATGTCACATTCGGATCTGCAGGGCCTGCGCCGCTTCAGTCTCGTCACGAAGGACGCCCAGGAGTTGTATCGCAAGTTCGGGTTCACCGAGGTTGCCGGCGAAGGCCGTCATATGGAGATCGCGCGACCGGGGCTGTATCTCGAAAGGCCTGAACCGTCATGAGCAGCACGCGTGTCGCGGCCATCGTGGTCGTGTGGCTTCTCTTGGCAGCGGCCTTCGCGGCTCGAGACCTCTTCACGAGTCTGCAGCCACCGGCGCCGCAGGCGATGATCGCCGGTCTTGCCCTGCTTGCGTGGTTGGCCACTCGCAGGCTTGGATGGCTGCGGAGCTGGAGCGACACCGTGGACCCGCGTGTCCTCGTGCTGCCACATCTCCTTCGCGCCGTTGCGGCAGCCGGGTTCCTGCAGTCGGTCTCACGCGCGGAGCTGCCCGCGGGCTTCGCGCTGCCCGCCGCGTGGGGAGATTTCGCGGTCGCCGCGCTGGCGGCGCTGCTGCTGTGCGCGGGCGCGATCCGGACCCGGTATCACGCGCGCGCCTGGCAGGTCTGGAACGTCCTCGGCCTCATCGACATCGTGCTCGTCGTCGCCAACGCGGCGCGGTTCGGGCTGGCGCATCCGGCCGCGATGTCGCCGATGCTCCGGTTGCCGCTGGCGCTTCTGCCGTCGTTCCTCGTGCCAATCGTGTTTGTCACTCACGCGCTGCTGTTCGATCGTCTCTCGTCCGTCGCGCGGAGCAGCTCGCGATGAGCCGTCCCGACTACGGGCTCGACGCGCCGCCGGTCATCCGGAATCTCGCGCTTGCGGCCATCGGCGCGGCCGTCGCCGCGATGTTCCTGCCGTGGCGCCTTGCGCTCCTCGCGTGGGGCAGCGGCGCGCTCTGCGCGCTCGAGGCCGTGTACATGGTGTGGGCGAGCCGCGTGGGAAAACTGCGGCAGCGCGAGCGGCTGCTCGACGCGGTGGATTGGTCGACGGTCTCCACGGTCCTCGACGTCGGATGCGGCCGCGGCCTTCTCCTGATGGGCGCTGCGCGTCGCTTGCGCCCGGGCGCGCGAGGTGTGGGGGTCGATCTGTGGCAGGCCGCCGATCTCGGGGGCAACCGGCCGCCGGCGACGATCGAGAACGCCATCCGTGAAGGCGTGCGAGACAGAATCAGCGTCGCCACCGCCGACATGCGGACGCTCCCGCTATCCGATGCAAGCGTCGATCTGGTGGTCTCGAGCCTGGCGATCCACAACGTGCCGGACCACGCCGGCCGCGAGCGGGCGATCGCGGAGATCGCGCGCGTCCTGAAGCCAGGCGGCACCGTCGTCATTCAGGACATGCGTCACGTCGATCGCTATGCCACGGAGCTCAGGGCCCACGGCGTGAGCGACGTGACGATCTCAGGGTTGCAGTTCAGGATTTTCCCGCCGGTGAGATTTCTAGTAGGACGGAAAATAGGCGGTACGTAGGCCGCCCCTTCAGGGGCGGCGTCGCGTGCAACAAACGGCGGGGCTGAAGCCCCGCCCTACGTACGTCAGCGTCAGGTCTAGACTTCCTCCACTTCGACGCCGCGCTCTGCCTTGTACGCAGCGACGATCTTCTGCTGCAGGTGCGCCGGTACGTCTTCGTAGTGCGAGTACTCCATGTGGTAGGCGCCGCGGCCGCTCGTGGCGGACGTGAGGTGCTGCTCGTAAGTCAGCATCTCGGCCATCGGCACCAGGGCGCGGATGACGGTCACCGCGCCGCGCGTGTCCATGCCGCTGATGCGTCCACGACGTCCGTTGAGATCGCCCATCAGGTCGCCCGCGTAGTCGCTCGGCGCGTAGATTTCGACCGACATCACCGGCTCGAGAATCGTCGGCCTGGCGCGGCTCATGCCATCCTTGAACGCCAGCGATCCCGCCATCTTGAACGAGAGCTCGTTGCTGTCTACGGCGTGATACGAGCCGTCGTACACCGTGACCTTGAAGTCGACCACCGGGAAGCCGGCCAGGTATCCGCGCATGCGCGAGTCCTGGATCCCCTTCTCGACCGCGGGCACGTACTGTCGCGGAATCGACCCGCCGAAGATGTCGTCCTCGAAGACGAAGTCGCTGCCGCGCGGCAGCGGCTCCATCCGGATCTTGCAGTCGCCGAACTGGCCGTGGCCGCCGGTCTGCTTCTTGTGGCGACCGTGGGCCTCAGTGGGCGCCGTGATCGTCTCGCGATATGGAATCCGGGGCGGCTTCAGGTTCACTTCGACGCCGAACCGCCGCTTCAACTTCGCGACGGTGACCTCGATGTGCAGCTGGCCCTGCCCCGAGAGGAGCAACTCCTTCGTCTGCGGGTCGCGCGCGTAGCGGATCGTCGGGTCCTCTTCCTCGAGGCGATGCATCGCGGAGCTGATCTTGTCTTCGTCGCCGCGGCTCTTGGGCTCGATGGCGTACGACAGCACCGGCTCTGGAAACGCAATGGGCGCGAAGCGCAGGCCACCCTTCTCGGCGATCGTGTCGTTGGTCAGCGTGTCCTTGAGCTTCGCGACAGCGCCCAGGTCGCCGGCCCGGATCTCGGGCACCGCAGTAGCGGTCTTGCCCTGCATCATCTGCAGGTGGCCGAGGCGCTCGCTCGTGTCGCGCGTGAGATTGTGTACGGTCTGGTCGGATTTCACCGTCCCGGTCATCACGCGAAACAACGTAATGCGTCCGGCGAACGGATCCGCCACCGTCTTCCAGACGAACACCGCGTAAGGCTTCGCAGGATCGGGCGCCGTCGTCTCGGTCTGATCGCCGCGCTCGGCCGTGAACGGACGCTCGAGCGGGCTCGGCGCACACGACACGATCAGGTCGAGGAGCGGCTGCGCCCCGACATTGGTCAGCCCTGAGGCGCACACGAGCGGGAAGATCTTGCCGGCGAGCGTCGCGGTTCGCAGGCCCGACACAAGCTCCTCCTGCGTCAGCGTGCCAGTCTCGAAGAACCGCTCCATCAGCGCGTCATCGGCTTCCGCCACCATCTCGACGAGCGCGTCACGCGCCGACTGCGCGGCCCCGTAGAACTCCGGCGGCACCTGGCCCTCCGTCGCCTTGCCGCTGCCGTCCGTGGCAAAGGTCCACGCCTTCATCGACAACAGATCGACGACGCCGGTGAACCGGCGCTCTTCGCCGAGGGGAATCTGAAGCGGCACCACCGCGCGGCTGCAGAACTCGCGCAGCGAGCCGAGCGTGCGCTCGAGGCTCGCGCGCTCGCGGTCCAGGCGGTTGACGACGACGATGCGCGGGAGCGAAAGGGACTCGGCTTCGGCCCAGACCTTCTCGGTCTGCACCTCGACGCCGGCCACGGCGTCCACGGCGACCAGCGCGGCGTCGCTCACGCGCAAGCCCGCGCGCGCGTCGGAGAGGAAGTTGCCCATCCCCGGCGTGTCGATGAAGTTGATCTTGGTCTTGTTCCATTCGGCCCAGGCAAGCGCGGCCGAGAGGGTGTGCTTGCGAGCGACTTCTTCGTCGTCGTAGTCGGTCACCGTTGTTCCATCGTCCACCCGGCCGAGCCGGGGAGTGGCACCGGCGGTGAACAGGAGCGCGGCGATCAACTGGGTCTTGCCCGCGCCGCTGTGTCCCACGACAGCGACGTTGCGGATACTCCCAGTCTCGTAGGCCTTCATGCGGCTATCCCTCCGCTCCCGGGACTGACCCGGGGGCCGTGTCCAAGCGAAGACGAGTGCGCCGAGGCGGTCTGACCTCTTATCTGAGGCGGATCATAGATCGGAACTGACGCTGACGGGTCCTTGGAACTGACGCTGACGGGTGCTTGGAACTGACGCTGGCGGGTCCTTGAAAACTGACGCTGGCGAGTCCTGGATGCGCGAAACTGCAGGGTTCTACACGTCGGTGACGCCGAGTTCCCGCACGAGGGATTCCACTTCCCCCCGGAGGAACTTGAACGAAGGGATCACGAAGAGCAGCTCCTGCATCTTCGACGAGTCGTAGTCGGTCTCGACGACCTCGTGCGTCACGAAGGGCCGGCGCTGGACGTCGGACGAGAGCGAGAACGGGATTTCGCCAAGCGACGACAGGATGCCGGCGCCGAAAATCTTCGTCTGGCCGGCCTCCTCGATGAGGCCGAACTCGATCGAGAACCAGCTGAGTCGTTTCAGCGCGAGGACATGGTCTCCGGACTTCACGCGAACGGCGGCCTTGCCGATGAGCGTGAGCAACTCCGCGTAGTCGTGGTTCACGAGTGGCGGTACGTGGCCCAGGCAGTCGTGAATCATGTCCGGCTCTGGCGTGAACTCGGGCTTGCTGCCGTGCCGGATGAACTGCGTAACGGGGAAGCCGCGCTCGGCGATGTACGAGTAGAACGTGCGGTAGGGAATCGGGCCTTCGGCAGGCACCAGGTGCATGGCGCTTCGGCGCTCGATCTCGGTGCTGAGGTGCCGGAGCTGCGGGATCTCCTGCTCGCTGATGCCGAGGTCGCGCTTCGCCTGCAGATAAATAGCTGACGCGTGCTTCACGTGGAGCGCGTCGAGCCGGGGTGACACCTCGCGCCAGATGCGCTGTTCTTCTGCCGTGTATTGGATGAGGGGCGGACCGAGCGACTTGAGGCGGTGCTGGCGGCAAAGGGAGAAGAGCGCCTTTCGACGCTCGATGTAGGCGTCGTCGCCGAGCCCGGGATGCCCGGGCTCGAGCTCCAGTTCCGCGATGTCGGGCGGATTGGCGTAAATGTCGTTTTCCGAAGAGGTTACAGGCCTCGCCTGGTCCATCGACGCCTCGGCCATTCACCGCGTGAATGGAATCAGAAGAAAACGTAATCGATGAAATAAGCGTAACACGGGGACAGTGGGCCTGGGGCGCGAAAGTGCGGAAGTGGGGAGGTGCGGAACTGCGACGGTGCGTCTAGAGCCGCTTACTCGTATCTGAGCGCTTCGATCGGATCGAGCCGTGACGCTTTGAACGCAGGCCAGAGGCCGAAGAAGATGCCGACGCTCGCCGAGAAGCCGATGCCGATTGCGAACGACCACCACGGCAGCGAGACCGGGAAGCCGGCCAGCAGGTGGACGAGCAGGCCGATGCTGCTCCCGAACAGGATGCCGAGCAGGCCGCCGATCGACGTCAGGAACACGGCCTCGAGCAGGAACTGCCAGAGGATCTCGCGGCGCCTGGCGCCGAGCGCCTTCCTGATGCCGATCTCGCGCGTGCGCTCGGTCACCGAGATCGTCATGATCGCCATCACGCCGATGCCGCCGACCATGAGCGCGATCGACGAGATCACCACGAGCGCGAGGAAAATCGCCCGCGTGAACTGATCGAAGATGCCCATGATCATGTCCGACGTGACGATGTCGAAGTCGTTCTCCTGATCGACCTTCAGCCGGTGCCGGCTGCGCATGACTTCCTGTACTTCCGCGAGCAGCTGATCGCGCGACGCGTTGGGGTATCCCACCACGGCGACGGCGAGAAACCGCATCAGCAGCCCGCGAATTCGCGGCACCTCGAAGATCTTGTCGTACGTCGTCGACGGGATCACCGCGAAGGCGTTTGGATCCCCGCCGAGGGGACTGGGCCGCTTGCCCATGACGCCGACGACCGTGAACTCCTCCTGGTTCAGGCGGACCCGCTTCCCGAGCGGATCGACGGCCGGGAACAACGTCTGACTCACGGTGAAGCCGAGGACGATGACGTTGCGGCGGTGATCCTGCTCGAACGGCGTGAAAAACCGGCCCGAGTCCATCCCGATGTAGTTGATGTCGGCGAAGTTTGCCGACGCGCCGATGACCGGGAGGAGCTTGGTCGAGATGTCTTTGTACGAGAGCCGCTGCGGCTCCGATCCGGGGCCGTTGCCGAGCTGCCAGCCGACCATCATCGCCGACGGCGATCCGTTCTTGATCGCGCGTCCGTCCTCCTCGGTGATGTTCGGCCGCTTCAGCATGTCGACGAACTTCTTGCCGCTGGCGAAGCTGCTGATGCTCATCTTCGCGACGTACACCGTGTTGGCGCCCATCTGGTTGATGAGCGTCTCCATCTGGTCGCCGAAGCCGCGGATGAGCGACGTCATGCCGACGATCGAGGTGACCC
Organism: Acidobacteriota bacterium; assembly: GCA_046735235.1. Classification (GTDB taxonomy): domain Bacteria; phylum Acidobacteriota; class Vicinamibacteria; order Vicinamibacterales; family JAENWD01; genus JAENWD01. Next base: position 12,044 of record JBKPSY010000138.1, read on the forward strand.
CGATCACGACGCCGAGGACCGTGAGCGCCGAGCGCATCTTGTTGGTGCGCAGCGTCTCGACGGCCATCACCAGGACCTCCGTCAGGAGGCCCACGCGGAACCGCATCTATTCCTTCCTCAACGCTTCGATCGGGTCCAGCGCCGCGGCGCGCATCGCCGGGTAGAGTCCGAAGAACATCCCGACGACCGCCGTCATGCCGAGCCCGAGCGGCACCGACCACGGCTCGATGCGCGCGGGAATCGGCGTCAGCGTGGACACGAGCAGCGCGACGCCGAATCCCAACAGCGTCCCGAGCAGCCCGCCCACCGTCGACAGCGTCGTCGACTCGGTGAGCACCTGCCAGATGATGTCGCGCTTCTTGGCGCCGAGCGCCTTGCGCAGGCCGATCTCCCGCGTGCGCTCGGAGACGATCATCAACATGATGTTCATGATGACGACGCCGCCGACGACCAGCGAGAGCGAGACGACGCCGACGAGGATCGCGAAGGCGCCCTGCGAGAACTGACGCCACAGATCCATCAGCGTGTCGGAGGTGTAGAGCCCGAAGTTGTCGGCGTCGCGCGGACGCAGGTGCCGCCGGACGCGCATCGCCACACGCGCCGCGTCCATCGCCGGCACGAGATCGTCAGGGTTCACCGGCTTCACCGTGATCTCGAGGGAGCGCCGCGATCCGAACAGGCGCTGGAACGCGGTGAGCGGGATCACGACGAACTCGTCCTGCGACATGCCGAAGACAGAGCCCTTCTTCCCGCTGACTCCCAGTACCGTGAAGTGCGTGCCGTTGATCTGAATGACCTTGTCGACGGGATTGCGTCCCTTGAACAGCTTGTCGGCGGTGTCCCAGCCGATGAGCGCGACATTGCGTCCGGCTTCGACTTCGGTGCGGCTCGGCAGCCGGCCCTGTTCGGCGGTGTAGCCGCTGAAGTCCTCGTAGTCGGCCGACACGCCGCGGACGCGCGTGCTCTCGAGCGTCTCGGTGCCCCACGAGACGTTGGCCCCGGCGCCGGATTCCGCCATCACCGAGTCGATGATCTGCGGATCGAACGTCTCGATCGCCTTGGCGTCGAGCAGCGTGATGTTCGGGTTGCGGCGCCAGGCCGTGTCTTCTTCCTCACGGCTCGTCGTCACGCCGGTCTTGTCGACCTTGAACGTGCCGGCGCCGACGTCGCGGAGGATCGCGTCGGCGACGTAACCGTTCATGCCCTGCAGCAGCGAGACGACCGCGATGATCGACGTGACCGCGACGATGTTCCCGAGCACCATCATGAGCGAACGAATCTTGTTCACCCAGATGGACGAGAGCGCGATGCCGATGGCGTCGAGGATCTGTGACATGGTGCGGTCGTGAAGCGGGCGGCTGGCAGCCGGCGGCTGGCAGGGCCTGCCCGCTGCCCGCTGAAAGCTGCCAGCTACGTGGTTTTCTTGCCCGCCGCCTTCGTATCGATCTTCACCTCGTCGCCGTCCTTCAGGTTGCGGACGTTGTTGAACGGACCGGTGATGACCTGATCGCCTTCCTTCAACCCGGAGAGTACCTCGAAGTACTTGTCGCCGGCGATGCCCACTTTCACCGGGACGAACTGCGCCTCCGCGTTGCGCATCACGAAGACACCCTCCACTTCCTTCCGCGTCTGGCCCGGCTTCAGTTCGGCCTGGACCGCCGGGGCATCGGAGGCCTTCGGCTTGCGCTTTCCCTTCGGGTCCTTCGGCTCGCGGACGACCGCGCCGCTCTGATCGTAGATGACCTCGCGCGCCGCCATGGCCTGAATCGGCACCGACAGCACCTGCTTGCGCGTGGCTGTCGTGATCGCCGCCGAGCAGGTGAAGCCCGGACGGACTTCGGGAATCTGCTGGTCGATCTGCACCTTCACCTTGAAGTTCGTCGCCTGCTGCCCGGCGGTCGCCGCGGTCTGCTGGATCGGGCTGTTGCCGATCTCGGTGACCCGGCCGGTAAACGTCTTGTCCTGCAGGGCGTCGATCGTGATCTTCGCGGTCTGTCCGATCTGCACGGACGGAATGTCGGTCTCGTCGACTTCGACCTCGGCCTGGATGACCGACATGTCCGCGACCGTCAGCAACTGCGTGCCCGCGTTGTTCATCGTCCCGACGACGACGTTCTCGCCTTCCTCGATGTTGCGGCGGGTGACGATGCCGTCAAACGGCGCGATGAGCGTGACCTGTCGGAGGTTGTAGCGGCTCGTGTCGAGCGTCGCGGCCTCCTGGTTGATCATCTGCGCGCTCGACGAGACGGCGGCCTCGCGCGCGGCCAGCTCCGTCTTCGCGATCTTGACGTCGTTCTCCGACTTGTCGAGTTGTTCCTTCGTCGTGAGCTGCTGCGCCCACAGATCGCGCTGCCGCTTCACCTGCGTCTCGGCGAGCGCGAGGTTCGCGCGCGCGGTCTCGACGTTGACCCTGGACTGCGCGAGCCCCGCCTGCGCGGCCGCGACCGCCGCCTCGCCGCGCTGCACCGTGCCGCGCAGGGCGTTCGGGTCGATCTCGAGCAGGAACTGGCCGGCCTTCACGCGGTCGCCTTCCTCGACGCCCAGCCTCGTGACCTTGCCCATCTGCACGGCGCTGATGTTCACGAAGCGCTTCGCCTGGATCGTGCCCGAGGCCGTGACGATGGCTTCGAGATCCCGCTTCTTCACGGCTTCCGCGTTGATCGCGACGGCGTCGCTCTTCTTGAAATAGAAGTTGGCGCCGGCGACCGCGGCGAGCAACAGGATGACGACGAGGGCGATGAACCACTTCTTCCGAAACACGCTACGCACCTCCGAATGCGCGCATCACCCCCGCGATCGCGAGAACAATGACGACGTAAACCCCCATGAGCGACCAGAAGATGGGCCCTGTCCTGCGCCGGTAGAGCACGCCGAGGCCGATGGCCGTCACCACGAGGTTCCAGACGATGAACAGGTCGATCATGCCGAGCACGCGCGCGACGAAGTTCGTCTCGTCGAGGAACGACTGGACGAAGACGCCGAGCGTCGTGGCGCTCGAGGCCGACTCGCGGACGTAGTTGAGCGGCAGCACGAAGAGCGTCTGCACGATGTTGACCGCGCCGGAATGGGTCACAATGGCGAGCACCTGCTTGTACGAGGCGTCGCCGCCAAGCAGGGCATTGAACACGCCGAAGTAGATGCCCGCGAAGACGAACGTCATGATCGGCCCGACGATCAGGATGGAAACGGCGACGATATACCGGTTCTTGGTCTTCAGGCCCTCGAACGTGTCGATCGTCTGCTGGTTGATGTTGCCGCCGTTTCTGAGCTCGGCCTGGTGAATCTGCTGATCCACCATCGCCTCCTGCCCGACCTCGGTGCTGAGGAAGGCATACTGGCCGCCGGCCGTCAGCAGCGTCACGACGGCGAGCGCGCCGAGCCAGGGGGCCTTCGGCAGCAGCTTCGCGAACGTCGCGCCCGGCGAGAAAATGACGCCGGCCAGGCGAGCGGCGAGCGCGCCTGGCGCGGGGACGGCCGGCGCCGGGGCGGACGGAGCCAGCGTAGACGTGTTGTCACTCATGGCAGACCTTTCGGGGGAACAAGGCCGGTCTTGTCAGGGTTGAACGAACTTGTCAGGGGAACTGGCCACGGGACCAAACGGTAATTCTATATACGCCGGTCGCGCGAAACATGTTTCCCAATTGCGAACACTCGTTACGATATCACTATGATATCACCTCGCGGTGACGTCGCAGCCGGGGTCGGCAGGCCTGGCTGCTGCGATTAGGACAAGGCGGCAATGCAAAGAGTTGCAGCGATCGTCCTGTGCGGCGTCTTCGGACTGGTCGGCTCGCGAGCGTCGGCGCAGTCGTTCGACCTGGCGGGAACGCGTGCCAAGGGAATGGCG
>JBKPSY010000139.1:0-6981 GCA_046735235.1 Acidobacteriota bacterium
GACGACGCGCGTGCTGGTCGGTCATCTCAAGCCTGCGCGCGTCTACTGGTACCGCTTCACCGATGGAGAGGGGAACGGCAGCCGCGTCGGCCGGACGATCACCGCGCCGCTGGCGAACGATCCACGGCCGGTCAATTTCGCTTTCGTCAGTTGCCAGAGCCTCAATGAAGGCAAGCTCAACGGCTATCGCCGGATGATCTTCGAGGACGAGCGTGCGGCGCCCGTCGATCAACTCGGTTTCGTGCTTCACCTCGGTGACTTCATTTATGAGGTCGTGGAATATCCCGACGAGGTGAAGACGCGGTACGACCGCACGATCTACGACGTCGGCCGGATTCCCGATGGCGGCAAAACCGCCAACTTCCATTACCCGCTAACAGTCGAGGGCTATCGCGTCGTCTACAAGGGCTATCTGGCCGATCCCGATCTCCAAGACGCGCGAGCGCGCTGGCCCTTCGTCGCCATCTGGGACAATCACGAATTCTCCTGGCAGGGCCGGCAGAGCATCGTCCAGGCAGGGGGCCCTCCGCGACCGGGCCAGACCGTGAAGGTCGCCGCCAACCAGGCGTGGTTCGAATACATTCCCGCGCGTGTGACAGCGCCGAGCGGATCGCTCGACACGTTCGGCGCCGTGGCGGTGAACAATGTGCCGATCGAAAAGTGGGACGACAGCTTCCTCGGGATCGAACCCAACAATCTCAAGGCCATCAACAGCCTGATCGGCTATCGGACGTTCCGCTACGGCCAGCACCTCGATCTCATCCTCACCGACCAGCACAGCTTCTGCGGCGACGACCCGACTGATGCGGAGGGCGTTGACAAGATTTACGATCCAGCGTTCAACGGGATGTTCTCTGAGCCGGCGATGATCGCGCTCGATGCCGGTCGCACCTTCAACGGCGGCACACCGCCCGCCGAACTCAGCTTTGGCGACAAACGCATCCCGAATCCGCGAAAGGATTCACCGCCGCGCACGATACTCGGGAGCCGTCAGAAACAATGGTTCATGGACCAGCTCCGTCGGTCCAAGGCTACCTGGAAGATCTGGGGCAATTCGCAGGGAGCCCTCGACCTGCGCGCCGACCCGCAGAACCTTCCTGATGGAATGACCAAGCAGAAGTGGCCGGCTGACACGTTCGCGCAGATCGGCAGCGGCGATTGGGGCAGCGCGTACCACGAGCGTGGCGAAATCTACGACCTCGTTCTCGATGCGAAGATCACCGGATTCGCGATCGTGTCGGGCGACCGTCACAGCTTCTGGGCCGGCTATGCCGCCTCGCTGTTACCGCCCGCCAAGTTCGAGCCGGTCGGGATCAGTTTCGTGGGCGCCTCGCTGGCCAGCCCTGGGGCGATGGAGGCGTACGAGCACAATCTTCGCAAGGATCATCCGCTCCGTGCGCTGTACCTGGCTGATCGGCCGGCAGGTCCGCCCGAATGGACCTACAACATGCTCCTCAAGCACGGCGTCCGCTCGTGTCTCGAATACGCGAAGAGTTTCGATCTCAAGCGCGCGCACGCCGTTTCCAATCCGGATCTTTCGCCACATCTTGAATTCGTGGATGCGGGCGGTCACGGCTATGCGACGGTGCGGCTCACGAGCGCCGAAATGCGGACCGAGTTCGTGTGCATTCCACGTCCGATCACTCGCAGCGATCGCGCCGATGGCGGTCCTCTTCGCTACCGCGTCGTTCACACGGCATCGCTCTGGAAACCGGGCGAGCGGCCTGTGCTGCGCCAGCAAGTCATTGAGGGCGATCCCGGCCTTTCGATCTGAGATGGCTCCAGGCCGATGCTTGCGCCCACCGCCATGCCTGCGGCGGGGACTGGGTTAGCTGTCCGAAGGGGGAGGGCCTAGCGATTCTGCCAGCGGATCTCGACGCCGTCGGACGTGCCAAGCGCCTTGCGAAGCAGATTGAGAAGATGGTCCGTGGCGCGGCCGTTCTCGCCAATGACGTCGATTGTTTCCGGCGTGATGTAGTAGTCCTGATCCTCGCTCGATTCCTCCTCGAGCGCCTCGACGAGCACCTTCAGGTCCTGCGGGGTGATTTCACCAAGAAGCGCGTTCGTGCCGGCGTTGTAGAGATCGATCACCATTGTCATCTCCGGGAAGGACGTCAGACGTCTTGGACCATACCAGATCACGGCCCGATCGGTGCATATGGCATGGGCCGTGCGCCGAAGGGGCGCGAGGTTCGAGCCCATGCCGGTGCGTGATTCCGAAGGGTTGCGTTGCGAATCACACGCGGGCTACAGTGCGCCGAGGAGGCTGCCGCATGACTCGTGCGTATGCGATTTCGATCTTCGTCCTGATGACGGGCGCGCCAGTGTTGGCCCAGCCTCAGCCGCTCGCGGGCAAGGCGGTTCTCAAGAACGCCGACGGTAAGATCGTGGGCACGGTGAACATCTACCCGACGATTCGCGGCACGGCCGTCACGCTCAATGGCACCTTCACCGGTCTGCCGCCAGGCACCCATGCGATTCACATTCACACCGTCGGGAAATGCGACCCGAAGGACTTCGCGAGCGCCGGCGGCCATTTCAACCCGGCCGGCAAGCAGCACGGCACCGAGAACCCGATGGGGTCCCACGCCGGCGACCTGATGAATTTCGAGGTCCTCGCGAACGGCACGGCAGATATCTCCTATACCGTGCCGGGCCTCTCGCTCGGCACCGCGCCCGACTCGCTGTTCCATCCAGGCGGCACGGCCATCGTCATCCACGCCAACCCCGACGACAACAAGACCGACCCGGCTGGCAACGCGGGCGCGCGGATCGCCTGTGGCGTCGTCGAGAAGCCCTGACGCGGCCGAACCACACCTCGCCAGGGAGACGTCGACAAGGTGAAACAGCTCCTGCATCACGTCGGGAGCTACCCCTTAGAATCAGCCTCGCCGCATGCCCCTCACTTCCGGCACTCGAGTCGGCCCGTACGAGATCGTAGCGCCGCTTGGCGCCGGCGGCATGGGCGAGGTCTATCGCGCGCACGATACTCGGCTCGATCGCGACGTCGCCCTGAAGACGTTGCCTGACCTTCTGGCTCACGATCCTGAGCGCCTCATTCGCTTTGAGCGCGAGGCGAAAACGCTGGCGTCGCTGAATCATCCGCATATTGCACAAATCTACGGCGTCGAGGATTCGGGAGCGGTCAGCGCGCTCGTCATGGAGCTCGTCGAGGGACAGACGCTGGCCGATCGGCTGGCCGCCGGTCCATTACCAATCGAAGAGTGCGTGCGCATTGCGCGTCAGATTGCGGAGGCCCTCGAAGCGGCACATGAGAGTGGAATCGTACATCGCGATGTCAAACCTGCAAACATCAAGATTACCCTTGGCGGGACTGTCAAAGTGCTCGACTTCGGGTTGGCCAAGGCGAGCGCCCGCGATGGCTCGCACCCCGATCTCACGGACACGTTGACAGTGGCCGGGACGCGTCAGGGTGTCATTCTTGGAACCCCGGCGTACATGAGTCCGGAGCAGGCGCGCGGCAAGCCGCTCGACAAGCGCACTGACATCTGGGCATTCGGCTGCGTCCTCTTCGAGATGTTGACCGGACGCTCGGCGTTTGGAAGCGAAACCGTCTCTGACACGATCGCCGCGGTCCTCGGACGCGATCCGGATTGGAGCGCGCTGCCGGCCGCAACGACGGCGAGCCTTCGGCGGTTGTTGGCGCGGTGCCTCGAGAAAGATGTCACACGCCGCTTGCGCGATCTGGGCGACGCCCAGTCGGAGTTGGATGACGCCCTCACAGTCGTGAAGCCGTCCGGGCCTCGCCCGCCCTCGCGAATCACCTCTCGGCGCGCATGGAGGGTCGGAGCCGCTGGAGCCGTTGTGGCAGCAGTGGCGGCGTCGCTTTCTTTGCGATGGTACTGGCGGCTGCCTCCGCGCCCGCCGGAACCTATGGCGTCGTTGAAAGTCCGTCCGCTCACGACGTACCCGGGCATCGAAAAGACCCCGTCATTTTCACCGGATGGCAACCAGGTGGCCTTTTCCTGGAATGGGCCAGCCGAGGAGAACTTCGATATCTACGTCAAGACGATTGGACCGGGACCGCCGTTGCGCCTCACGAGCGACCCCGGGGAAGACCTGGCTCCGGCCTGGTCCCCGGACGGCAGTTCGATTGCGTTCCTCCGTAGCCTCGGGTCGGGGAAGTTCCGCGTCTTGCTGATTCCACCGCTCGGCGGCCCTGAGCAGACGCTGGGCGATGTGCTGATCCCGAATGTCGACTTTCAACCTGGTCCGTATCTATCCTGGCTTGCCGACGGTGGCTGGCTGGTCGTCACGGACAGATCCGCGTCGGAAGCCCCGAGCGCTCTCTTCCTGGTGTCGGTTCGCACGCGCGAGAAGCGGCAGATCACGTTCCCGCCGGCGGGAGCGCTAGGGGACAGCTGTGCGGCCGCGTCTCCCGACGGGAAGACGGTGGCGTTTTGTCGGAACGTCAGCCGCGCAAACGACGTCGACATCTACCTGGTGGGACTCGCCGACGATCTCAAGCCCCAAAGTGAAGTCCGGCGGCTCACGTCTGACCATAAGGCGATTCGAGGTCTTGAGTGGACTCCTGATGGCCGCGACCTTGTGCTGGCCTTTGAATCGTCGCTGTGGAGACTCTCCACTCTCGGCTCCGGCGGATCTTCCGGCAATGTGCCCGTGAGGATCGGCATCGACGCAGAGGCCGTCTGGCCCGCGGTTCCCAGGCAATCCGGTCGCCTCGCGTTCTCTCACCCCGTCGGTGGCGACTCGGACATCTGGCGGCTGCCACTTCCAGAGCGGGCCGGAAAGCCCGCGCGGCCGCACAGGCTGATCGCGTCCACCAAGAGCGAGCTCGCTCAGCAGTATTCGCCTGATGGCAAGAGAGTCGCGTTTGAGTCCGATCGTGGCGGCAATCTGGAAATCTGGGTATGCGAGAGCGACGGCGGAAACTGCAGCCAGTTGACGTGGATCGGCGCAGCGTATACCGGCGTTCCGAGCTGGTCTCCGGACGGGCATCAAATCGCCTTTTACTCCCGTGTCGACGAGACATCCCAAATCTTCGTGATCGGGGCCGACGGCGGCGCACCGCAACGGCTCACCTCAGGCCGCTCGAACAACTCGTATCCCCGGTGGTCGGGCGATGGCCAGTGGATCTACTTCGCGTCGAACCGTACGGGCACCGATCAGATCTGGAGAATCCCCTCGCGAGGCGGGACGCCGACGCAGGTGACCCGCAATGGCGGATTTGCGGGGTCCATATCGCCCGACGGCCAATGGGTGTACTACACGAGAGATGCCAGCCTTGACACCAGTCTCTGGAGAATGCCGGTCGAGGGCGGCGAAGAGACGCGCGTTCTCGAGTCGGTCACCGCCTTCAACTACGCAGTCGCCGACGACGGCGTCTACTTTGTTGCGCCCTCTGCGCAGGGGTTTGCGATTGAGTTTCTCAGCGTCCCAGGGAACACCACTCGCGTTCTCGCCCCGGTCGGGCGGTGCTCCTTCGGGTTCAGCGTCTCGCCTGACAGGAAGTGGGTTCTATACACCCAGACAAACCCTGAAGGTAGCGACCTGGGTCTGGTGGAGAACTTCCGCTGACGAGGCGTCTCGATCCGTCGCGCGGAAAGCCAGGCGCGGGCAGGCTACTGGACCAGTGAAGATATGGTGGACCGGGGGAGGGGAGACCATCCCGTCTCACCGGAACGGATCCTTCGCGATCTTGACCATCCCTCGCTCGACGATCTCGTCGATCACGATATCAGGATGCGCATCGTCGATTCGTTTCCGATCCAGGGAGGTCGTCACGGCGTAGGTGGTCTGGCTGAAATTCTCCGCGAGCATCGGCATGAGGGCGTGCCCCATCGAGTCGCGGTTCATGAGCAGCCGCGGCAGGCTGGCATCCGGCTGCGCGTAGATCTTGAAGGATTCGATGTCTGGCGAGATCAGGCGTGCCCGCAGCCCGAGGCTGGCTGGATCCCGCCTGGTCTTGGAGAGAGGCAGGTAGTCGGGCTCCTCGAACTTGCCGGGGATGCCTATCTGCTGCGCCAGATCCCCCCAGAACACATCGCGGCCCGGGACGTAGGGCGGACGCACGGGAGGAGCGATGGAGGGAATACGTCCTGGCAGCAGTGCCTGCACGGCGCGCATGATGGCCATGTAGGCCACGGCCCCTCCGGCCATGTTCCAGTGCGAATCCGTCAAGTAGTAGAGCGTCTCGCGGCTCTTGCCCTCGCGAAGCAGCGGCCGTAGATCGACGAACGGCACGGTGCCATCCTTCGCCAGCCGATCGATCGTGCGCGCCAGCAGCGTCGGATCCTGACCCGGGTGCACCCAGGACGGAAGGTGCTCGGGGTAGATGGTGAACTTCTCCGGCACGATTACCGTGAGGTACGCGATGCCCCGGGCCTGAAGGTACTTGTGACGCCGCCTGACCTCATCGACGTACGCGTCGGCCTCGAAATCCGAAACCCAGCGCGTGCCGCGGTAATGGCGATCGAGTGACTCGCCGTCCTCGCCCAGCCAGTAGAGCCAGCCGTCGCGGCCGATCATGACGTTGGACACCGGCGAGACGACGAAGATGTCGACCAGCGCCCGATGCTGCGCGAGGATCAGCGCGCTGCGCATGCCGAAGCGATCGGCGAACGCCTGGCCGAACGCGGCCGCGAATACCGCCGGCGACGCCAGTTGCTTCGCCGACGGCCACGCGGCGGCGCGCCGCTTTTCCCATCTGATGGCAGCGCCGCCGAGTGGAGCGATCGTGGCCATGACGAGCAGCAGGACGGCGACGATCGCGATCAGCACACGGTCGCGCCACGGATGCGTCGCGGGTGCCGGAGGCGGTACGGTTGGCAGGCGCAGGGGGTCCATCGTCCGTCAGAACCGGAAATAGATGAACGGGTTGTAGGTGCCCGCGGCGAGAAATGCCGTCGCTGCGACGAGCACGAAGACGAGCCAGGCGGTGTCGGCGGTCAGCACGAGCGCGCCCATCCGGGGGGATTCCGTGGCGAGTTGTTCCAACCG
>JBKPSY010000140.1:0-33946 GCA_046735235.1 Acidobacteriota bacterium
CCCACCACCTGCAGCCAGGTCACCTTCGGCCCGGGCTTCACCACGTCATCCGGGCTGTCGGGCAGATACATCCGATGGCCGACAGCGTTGCCGTTCGGCCAGAACTTCTTTGCGAGCCGCGCGTCGATGATCACCACCCGCGGCGCGGTCTCGTTGTCGCTGTCGGCAAAGTAACGTCCGGTCTTGAGCGGCACGCGCATGGCTTCAAGATAGCCGGGCGACACGTAAAGCTGGTTCGGCGAGATGACGGATTCGCCGGGCCCCATCGCGTAGCCTTCGGCCATGATCACGCTGCTGCTGCCGTCCCAGCTGAACGGCAGGAAACTGCTCGCGCCGGAGGCCTCGACGCCAGGCAGCGCTCGCAGCCGCTCTAGCACGCGCGCTGTATAGCTGCGCAGCGCCTTGGCGTCCGGATACTTCGTGGCCAGCGGCGACACGCGGCCTGTGAGCACCTGCTCGGCGCGGAATCCGGGATCCACTTGCAGCAGCTGCCGGAAGCTCGTGAGCAGCAGGCCCGCGCCGATCAGCAGCACGAATGCCAGGGCGACCTGCGCGACGACAAGCCCCTGTCGCGCGTGACGCGAGCCGCGCCCCGCCGTGCCCGTCCGTCCCTCTTCGCGGAGCACGACATTCAGGTTAATACCTGCCAACTGCAAGGCGGGCACCGCGCCGACGATCAGGCCAAGCACCACCGCCAGGGTCAGCGTGAAGGCGATGACCGTGCCGTCCATGCGGATTTCGTTGGCACGTGGGAGGTCTGACAACCCGAGCCACGTGAGGGCGTCGAGGCTCCAGTAGCCGAGCGCGAGACCGGCCAGGCCGCCGATCACGGTCAGCAGCAGCGTCTCGGTGACGAGTTGCCGCGTCACGCGCGACCGCGCCGCGCCGAGCGCATGGCGCGTCGCCAGTTCCTTGAGCCGGCTCGTCGCGCGGACGAGCGAGAGGTTCGTGATGTTGACGCCCGCAATCAGGAGGACGAGGACGACGCCGCCCCAGAGCAGGCGCAGCGCTGAGCTGACGTTTCGCACGAGGTCCGCGCCGAGCGGAAATACCATCGTGTGATAGCCGGCGTTCTTGAGCGCTTCCTTCATCGGGCCCGACTGGGAGACCCAGTGTTCGTTCACGGCGTCGATGCGCGCCGTCGCCTGCGTCACCGTCGCGCCCGGCGCAAGCCGCGCGATCGCCTCGTGGTTCTGGCTGTACCGGCGGTCCTCGCCGCGCTCCTCTGGCGTGAACGCGACCGGGACGAAGACGGCTTTCTTCGGATCGAGGAAGCTGAAGCCTTCGGGCAGGACGCCGACAACTTCGTACACCACGTCGTTCAGGCGGACCTTTCGTCCGACCTGGGCGTCGATTCCACCGGGCTGCCGCTTCGCGAAGGCGTAGCTGAACAGCGCGACGTGCTCGTGCCCCACTTCCCCGTCAGCCGCCTGGAAGAGGCGGCCGCGTCCGGCTGGTGTGCGCAGCACCTTGAAGAACGACGGAGAGACGTTCATCGCCGGCACGCCTTCCGCGCCCGCGCCTTCGCCGACGCGGTACCCCGAGTTCTGGTAGAGCGCCACGGAGTCGAAGACGTCCGTCATCGCGACGCGGTCGTAGTAGTTCGGCACGGAGGTGCCGGCACGCTCGACCCCGGCGCCCGGGAAGCCGTCCGTGATCGTCACGATGCGGTCGGCGTCTGGGTACGGCAGCGGCCTCAACAGCACGGACTGGACGACCGTGAAGATCGCGCTGTTGGCGCCGATGCAGATCGCCAGCGTCAGGATCGTCGTGAGGGCGAACGCCTTGTCTTTGAACAACAGGCGCAGCGCGAATCGCAGGTCTTGGCGGAGGACGTCCATGGGCTCCTCGGACTTCGGGCTTCAGACTACAGACGATGACTCAGATTACGGATCTGGGCGTCCGGAGGTTTCGCCCGTACCGAGGCCTGTCCCCCGTACCATACAGAGATCTGGTACCCAGGGACTCTGTCTCTGTCACTGTCATGGTACGGGGGACAGTCCCTAGCTTTCCGGGTGGTGATGCTTGGCGATCGCCAGGAAGGCCTGAGCCGCATGCGAGAGTTCGCCGGCGCGGCGGTAGACGAGCCTGAGCTGCCGGGCGAGACGGACCTGCGGGATCTTGACGGCTGCCAGCTGGCCGCGGGACAGCTCGCTCAACGCGCAACGGCGCGGTAGAAGCGCAACCCCCATCTTCATCTCGACGGCTCGCTTGATCGCCTCGAGGCTCGGCAGCGCGACCTGGATGTTGATAGGCGCGTGCTTCAGCTCGAACGTCCGGAGGACGCGCTCGCGCGCCGGCGACGGGTCGTTGTGCGCGATGACGGTCTCGCGCCCGAACTCGGCCATCGAGACTTCCTTGCGTCCCGCGAGGGCATGCTGCGGGTGCACCAGCATGACCAGATCGTCGGGGCCGAGGTTCAGCGTCAGCAGGCCCCGCTCGGCCGGCTGGAACGTGACGACGCCGAAGTCGAGACTGCCCTGCGCGACCTCGACGCCCACCTGGCGCGACGGCACGCGGCGCACGTCCACCTGTATCTCTGGGTGGTGCGTGCGGAAGCGGCCGATGAGCGGCAGGAGCGCATGCACGGCGCCCTCGTTGGCGCCGATGAGCACGCGGCCGCGCCGCAGGTCGCGCAGCTCACGCACGGCGGTCTCGGCTTCCTCGCTGAGGCGCATCAGCCGCTGCGCGTAGTCCCGCAGCACGCGCCCGGCCTCGGTCAGCGCGCCCTGCTTGGACGACCGGTCGAAGAGCCGCTCGCCGAGCTCGTCCTCGAGCCGGCGGATGGCCTGGCTGACCGCGGGCTGCGTGCGGTGAAGCTTGGCCGCCGCCCGCGAAAAGCTGCGCTCGGCCGCGACCGTCAGAAACACCTGCAACTCGGCCAGTTCCATGGCGCTCCCGCCTGCGCCCGGCCGCCATCCCGAAGCGGCCGGACATAATGCTTCCTTATTGAAGCGTAAGAAATATATGTTTGACTAACTGTTGGGTGCAACTCCAAAATGAACGTCGGAGGCCTCATGGCAGACCGCGTCACCGTGTTTGACACGACCCTGCGCGACGGCGAGCAGGCACCGGGATTCTCGCTGCGCGTGCCGGAGAAACTGCAGCTGGCCCGATTGCTCGACGATCTCGGCGTGGACGTGATCGAAGCGGGCTTTCCGATCGCCTCCGAGGCCGACGCCGACGCCGTCCGCCTGGTGTCCGGGGATCTGAAGCGGCCCGTGGTCGCCGCGCTCGCGCGCTGCCGCAGGGAAGACATCGAGCGCGCCGGCGAGTCGCTCCGCGGCGGGCACCGCACGCGCATCCACACCTTCATCGCGACCTCGGATCTGCACCTCGACCGCAAGCTGCACATCACCCGCGAGCAGTGCCTCGAAGCCGCGACGGCGGCCGTCAGCCAGGCTCGCAACTATACCGACAACGTGCAGTTTTCCGCCGAGGACGCCACGCGCAGCGACTTCGACTTCCTCTGTCGGGTCGTCGAATCGGTTATCAAGGCAGGGGCCACCACGGTCAACCTGCCTGACACGGTCGGCTACTCCACTCCCGACGAAATCTACGAGTTCTTCCACGCCATCCTCGCCCGCGTCCCCAACTCGGACAAAGCCATCTTCAGCGCGCACTGCCACGACGACCTGGGGCTCGCCGTCGCCAATACGCTCGCGGCGCTGCGCGCCGGGGCCCGGCAGGTCGAGTGCACGATCAACGGGATTGGCGAGCGCGCGGGCAACGCGTCGCTTGAAGAAATCGTGATGGCGACGAAGGTGCGCGCGGATCGGCTGCCGTACGAGAGCGGCATTCACAGCGAGAAGATCTTCGCGACGAGTCAGCTCCTCACGGCGCTCACCGGCGAACCCGTCCAGGCCAACAAGGCCATCGTCGGCAGAAATGCCTTTGCGCACGAGGCGGGCATTCATCAGGACGGCATGCTGAAGGACCGGCGCACGTACGAGATCATGCGACCGGAGGACGTCGGCGTGCCCTCGACGACATTGGTGCTCGGGAAGCATTCGGGACGTCATGCCGTGCAGCACCGCGTGCAACAGCTCGGCCTCGAGCTGTCACGCCTCGAGCTCGATCGCCTCTATCGCCGCATGGTGGCGCTCGCCGATCAGCAGAAGACCGTCAGCGACGCCGAGCTCGTGCAGATCGTCGCCGACCTCCGTGCCCCGGAGCCCGCGCCGAGCGCACAGGGTGCCGCCCATCGCCACGGCCCGGGCACCGAGGAAATCGGGTACGGACACGGAGTGTAGCTGGCAGTCGTCGGCTGGCGGCCGGCAGTCGCCGCCTCGTCCCGCCATCACTCGTGCTGCTGCTGCCCGCAGCCTGCTGACAGCTACCGATGAACCTTTCGATTGCTCTCATCCCCGGTGACGGTGTCGGCCCGGAAGTAGTCGCGGCGGCCGTCGACGTGCTTGACGCCATCGCCGCCCGGTTCGATCACACGATCGCATCGACGACGAACTTGATGGGTGGCGCGGCGCTACGCGCCGGCCAGCCCGCGCTGCCGCCCGAGACCCTCGCAAACTGCAGGGCCGCCAAGGCGACGCTGATGGGCGCCGTTGGCGATCCGGCGTTCGATCACCTGCCGTCGAAGGAACGTCCCGAGGGCGGACTGCTCGCGTTGCGGAAGGGCCTCGGCGTCTACGCGAACTTGCGGCCGACACGCATCTGGCCTGGCCTCGAGGGCGCGGCTCCGCTCAAGGCCGAGATCGCGAAGGGCGCCGACCTGCTGATCGTCCGGGAGTTGACCGGCGGCCTCTACTTCGGCGAGCCTCGCCAGATCGACCGCGAGAAGGGCGAGGCCTTCAACACGATGCGCTACTCCGTCATGGAGATCACGCGCATCGCGCACGTGGCGTTCGCCGCGGCTCGGACCCGCCGGAAGCTGGTGACGTCGGTGGACAAGGCCAACGTACTCGAGACATCGCAGTTGTGGCGGGCTGTGGTCACCGACGTCGCGAAGGAATATCCGGACGTCACGCTGAACCACATGTACGTGGACTCGTGCGCGATGGCGCTCGTCACCCATCCGTCGCGCTTCGACGTCGTCCTCACGGAGAATCTCTTCGGCGACATCCTGTCTGATGAAGCCGCGGTCATCGCCGGATCGATCGGCCTGCTGCCATCGGCGAGCCTGGGCGACGGTCCGGGACTCTACGAGCCCGTGCACGGGTCGGCACCGGACATCGCCGGCCAGGACAAGGCCAACCCGCTCGGCACGATCGCGTCCCTGTCGATGCTGCTGCGCCACAGCTTCAGCCTTGGCGCTGAAGCCGACGCGATTGACGCCGCCATCGGAGAGTCGCTCGCCGCCGGGGACCGCACGGCGGATCTGATCGGCACGACACCGGCGATTGGCTGCCGAGAGATGGGACGCCGCGTGGCAGCCCGAGTTGCTGGTTGACGATTGCGGCTTGCCGATTGACGAGCTCCCGCAGTCGCTGGTGCAGCGCGGACGGTCAGCTCACGACTGACGAGTTCAACTCGGGCCCGAAGACGCCGCTCAGCAGCGACGCGACGTGCGTCGCTCCGCCCCTTGCGATTGCTTCTCTCGGCATGCCGAAGACGATGCCACGAGCGCTCGTCTTCGGCGGAGAGCGCCATCACGTCGTGCCCCGCTCCTCGAAGTACTCGACGAGAGATCACGGACGTCCAGCTCATCGTCCACGATCAGGACGCGAAGGGGCCGCAAGCCGTCTGTGGCATGGCGATCACGCGACAACACCGGCGCCAGCCTATCAATATGGGCAAGGTCCAACGAGGTGAACGCCTTGCTGCGCCCGCCCGGGCCCCGACTATAATACGGCCCTCTCCGGCCCGCCCGATCGGATTGGATGAGTGCGCAAGTGACACCCCGGCAATAATTTATGGCGTCACGACCCCAGCCGTGCATGCTCATCGTCGAAGACGACGACGAACTGCGAGAAGTGGTTGCGGACCACCTCACCAAAGAGGGCTTCGCCGTGGCCCAAGCGCCGACCGGCTCCGATGCCCTCGAACGCCTTAAGGGTTTTGCCTACGACGGCCTCGTCATCGATCTGAAACTGCCCGACGCCAACGGCCTCGACGTCCTCGACGCCGCGCTTGCGCGCTATCCCGAGATGGTGGCCGTTGTGCTGACCGGCGTCGGCAACCTCGAAGAAGCAGCAGCCGCCATCGAACGCGGCGCGATCGACTTCTTCATCTCGCCCGTGCAGCCCGCGCATCTGTCGCGCGTGCTTGCCGCGGCCGTCAACGAGCCACGACTGCGTCAGGAGAACGCGGAGCTGCGGACACAGCTTCGCGATCGATATCGCTTCGACAACGTCATCGGTCAGAGCGGCGCGATGCAGACCGTCTTCCAGAGCCTCGAGCTGGTCGCGCCGATGAACAGCACCGTGCTGATTCAAGGCGAGACGGGCACCGGCAAGGAACTCATCGCCCGCACGATTCACCACAACAGCCCGCGTGCGGAACAGCGATTCGTCGGCTTCAACGCCGCGGCGATTCCCGAGCCGCTCGTCGAGGCCGAGCTGTTCGGCCACGCGAAAGGCGCGTTCACCGGCGCGATCTCGAGCCGGGTGGGCCGCTTTGAACTGGCGCATCGCGGCACGCTGTTCATCGACGAAGTGGCCCTCATGAGCCTGCCGCTGCAAGCCAAACTTCTGCGCGCGCTGCAGGAGCGCGAGATCGAGCGTGTCGGCGAGTCGCGGCCCATCCAGTTCGACGCCCGGGTCATCGCCGCGACGAACATGGAACTGAAGAAGATGGTGAAGGAAGGGACCTTCCGCGAGGACCTCTACTACCGCCTGAACGTCATTCCGATCAAGCTGCCGCCGCTGCGCGACCGCCGCGAGGACGTGCCGCTCATCGCCAGGCACTTCGTCCAGAACTCGTGCAAGGCGAACAACCTGCAGCTCAAGACATTGACGCCGGAGGTCGTGCGCGCGTTGATGAACTACTCGTGGCCGGGCAACATCCGGCAGCTCGAGAACGCCATCGAGCACGCGGTCGCCATGAGCGGCCCGGAGCGAGAGGTGCCGGCGTCGGCGCTGCCCGCGGAGGTCACCGAATCGTCTGGCTCGCTGCTGATGCCGAGCGTGGCGATTCCGGACGAGGGATTAAACTTTCAGTCGGTCGTGAGCCAGCTGCAACGCGAGCTGATCACGCGGTGTCTCGAGAAAACCGGCGGCAACAAGCGGCAGGCCGCGCGTCTGCTGCAATTGAGCCGAACGACGTTGATCGACAAGATTCACCGGCTCAACATCGCCTCCGGATCGGAGCCCGCTCAGCCCGTGACGACCTGATTCTTCCTGATTCTTCTCGGGGCCTATCGTTCGATGCGGACGGACACGTACAGCAGCTCGCCGTCGCGCTCGACTTGCAACACGGCTGCGTCGCCGATCTTCAGCCGCTCGACACCTGACCTCAGCTCGCCTACGGCCTTGATCGACGCGCCGTTCAGCGCGTGGATGAGGTCGCCCGGTTTCAGCTGTCCCTCCGCGTTCGGCACCAGATCCGTGCTCGTGGCTGCGACCACCACACCGGAACCGATGCGGATGTCGGAGAGCAGCGCCGCCGACTTGGTATCGAGCGTAATGCCGAGAACTCCCAGGCGCTCGATGTACGGCTCGTCTGGTGCGACAAGCGGCGTGAACCGCGTGGGGTCGTCGTCGCGCTCCGCGACCGGCACGAGCACGGGCATCGTCTGGGTGCCACGCTGGACCTCCAGGCGCACCGTATCGCCCACCGCGCGGCTGTACAGATTCACCTGGAGCTGACGCCCGTTCTCCATGGCCTTGCCGTCGAGGCTCAGCACGATGTCGCCCGGCTTGAGCCCGGCACGGAATGCCGGCGTATCGGAGAACACGTCGCTCAAGATCACGCCGCTCCGCCGCGGCAGGCCCAGCCCGTCCGCCAGCAACGGCGTGATCGTCTGCGCCCGCACGCCGATCTCTCCGCGACGAACACGGCCGTACTTCCGGATCTGCTGAACGACGTTGCGAACGATGTTGCTCGGCGCGGCGAAGCCGAGCCCCTCGTTGCCGCCCGACTGCGACAGGATGAGGGTGTTGATGCCGACGACGTGTCCGTCCATGTCGACGAGCGGGCCTCCGCTGTTGCCCGGATTGATGGGCGCGTCGGTCTGGATGTAGATCATCGGGTCGTCGGACTCGAGTTGTCGCGCAACGGCGCTGATGACGCCGAGGCTCACCGAGCTGTTTAGCCCCATCGGGCTGCCGAAGGCGAGCACCAGCTGGCCCGGACGGACCTCCTCCGAGTCGGCGAAGTCGAGCGTCGGCAGCCCCTTCTCCTCCACCTTGATCACGGCGAGATCGGTCTCGTCGTCCACCGCCACCACCTTCGCGGGCACGAGCCGCGATCGCGGCTGCAGCACCGAGTGGTGCGCGGTGTCCTCGGGACCTGCCGGCGTCGCGATCTCCACCTGGATCCGCCGCGCGCCTTCGATCACATGCGCGTTGGTGACGATATAGCCGTCGGCGTCGACGATGACGCCGGAACCGCTGCCGCGGGACGGCGCGACCAGCACGCCCCGCTCGTCGTCGGCCAGATCGGAGTTGGCGTAACCGAGCGTGATGATCTCGACGACCGCCGGGCCTACGCGCGCAGCGAGATCCTCCAGCAGGTGGCTCGTTTGCCGGAGATCGCCGCCCTGCGACGCCAGTTCGGCTCCGTGGCTTTGCGCGGCGGCGGGCGCGGCCGCCGCAAGGCAAGCCAGGAGGGTGTACGACGGTAGAATGCCTGTATGCATGCGTGGCATGACGTTTACGTCGACGACCATCTGGTAGGAAAAGCCTTTCCTGTGGTCATCGAAGTGCCGATGGGCAGCAAGAACAAGTACGAACTGGACAAGGAAACCGGCCTGTTGCGGCTTGACCGAGTACTGTACAGCGCAGTCCATTATCCCGCCAATTACGGCTTCATTCCGCGAACCTTTTGCGAGGACGGCGATCCGCTGGATGCCCTGGTCCTTGGCCAGGAGCCCGTCACGCCGCTGACGCTGCTCGAGGCCCGCGCCATCGGCGTCATGCGGATGCGGGACGAGAAGGGCCTGGACGACAAGATCCTGGCCGTCAGCGTGAAGGACCCGGCGTTTGCGGACTACACCGATCACGCCCAGTTGCCGCAGCACCTGCTCCGCGAGATCAAGCGCTTTTTCGAGGACTACAAGACCCTCGAGCACAAGCAGGTCGTCGTCGAGGACTTCATGGGCCCGGCGGATGCGATCCGGATCGTCCAGGACGGCTTGAGCATGTACCGCAAGCTGCGCCGGGGAGAGCTCGACAAGTCGTAGCGCAGGCCTTCAGGCCTGCCACACCGTCTTCGCTGCAGGGCTGAAGCCCTGCGCTACATGAGAATGCCCTTCAAGACCATCATCGAACCGTTTCGCATCAAGTCCGTCGAGGCGCTGCGCTTCCCGGAGCGCGACGAGCGCGAGCGGGCGCTCGAGGCCGCGGGCTGGAACGTGTTCCTGCTGCGCGGCGATGACGTCATCGTCGACCTGCTCACTGACTCGGGCACCGGCGCGATGTCCGCGACGCAGTGGGGCGCGCTGATGCAGGGCGACGAGTCGTACGCCGGCAGCCGCTCGTTCTTCCGTTTCCAGTCCGTCGTCCAGGACCTTACCGGCTTCAAGCACATCATCCCGACGCACCAGGGGCGCGCGGCCGAGCGCATCCTGTTTCATTCGGTGCTCACGCGCGGACAGATCGTCCCGAACAACAACCACTTCGACACGACACGCGCGAACATCGAGGTCGAGGGCGCCGAAGCGCGGGACCTCGTGATTGCCGAGGGTCGCGTGCCGGCGCTCGTGCATCCGTTCAAAGGCAACGTCGATCTCGAGGCGCTCGAGCGGACGCTGACCGAGTCGGGCGACCGCGTGCCGCTCGTCATGGTGACCGTCACGAACAACTCGGGCGGCGGACAGCCGGTGTCGATGGCGAACCTGCGCGCCGTGCGCGCGCTCTGCGACCGGTTCAACAAGCCGCTCTTCCTCGACGCGTGCCGCTTTGCGGAGAACGCGTGGTTCATCAAACAGCGCGAGCCGGAGTTCGCCGACTGGACGCCGAAGAAGATTGCGCAGGCGATGTTCGCGCTGGCCGACGGCTGCACGATGTCCGCGAAGAAGGACGGCCTTGCCAACATCGGCGGCTTCCTCGCGATGAACAACGACGCCTGGGCCGAGAAATCGAGGCGGCTGCTGATCCTGACGGAAGGCTTCCCGACCTATGGCGGGCTTGCGGGGTACGATCTCGAAGCCATCGCCCGTGGCCTCGAGGAAGTCGTCGAGGCGCCTTATCTTCACTACCGCATCCGATCCACAGAGTACCTGGGCGAGAAGCTCAGCGCTGCGGGCGTTCCAATCATCCAGCCGCCAGGGGGACATGCGATCGACGTCGACGCGCGCGCGCTGCTACCTCACGTGCCGCCACTCCAGTATCCCGGCATCGCGCTCGTGAACGCGTTGTACCTCGAAGGCGGCGTGCGTGGCGTGGAGATCGGCACCGTGATGTTCGGCCTGGCGCACGACGGGAGCGAGACCCCAGCTGCGATGGATCTGGTGCGCCTCGCCATTCCACGGCGCGTCTACACGCAGTCGCACATCGACTACGTGGCCGAAGTCGTCATCGCCGTCGCCGAGCGCCGTGACCAGTTGCGCGGCTACCGTGTCGTGGAGTCTCCAAGCGTCCTCAGGCACTTCACCGCTCGCTTCGCGCAGGTGTGACCGACACGCCGCGATCGCAACACGAGCGTTGAAACCACAGATTCCACAGGTCACACAGATTTCTTGCGATCACGCGACTGACGCTGCTCAAACGGCACCTGGATTCTGAGATTTCCCAGATTTCAGCTCCGAGCGACCGCAATTCTGTCTGCGTAACCGGCGGAATCTTGGTTGACGACGGGAGCGAAGGCCGAGTGTCACGAGCTTTTCGGAATCCCTGAAATCCCCGAATCCAGGTGTCTTTTTCAACCCCTTCATCCCAGAACATCGAGCAATCCAGGTGTCCGGTTCTGGGACGCCCGGTCCCAACGACGAGACAAGACGAGGCTAAAATTCTTGCAACCCCGAGGGGTAACTTACTCGTCTATATAGTCTTGAAGGCCTGCGCCGGACTGGCACAGAGCTTGACTCTCTAAAGCCCCGGGCGCCGGTTACGTGGCGCCAGAGAGAGCGAGATCGAGACAGAGCATGGATATCGCCCGTTCCCCTGAAGTTGCAAAGAAAAAGAAGATCAAGCGGATCGCCTTTTCGGTGGTGACCCTGCTTGTGGTCGCATTCGTTACGGTCGTCCTCGCGAAGCTGCGTCCCGCGGCGCCGACCGTCGAGCGTGGCACGACGTGGCGCGACACCGTCAAGCGCGGCGAGATGCTGCGTCAGGTGCGCGGGCCCGGTACGCTGGTGCCCGAAGACATCCGCTGGCTCACGTCGAGCACCGACGCCACCGTCGATCGCATCGTGACGCTGCCGAGCGCGGCGATTCTGGCGCCTGACACGGTGATCCTCGAGCTGCGTGACCAGAAAGTGCAGCAGGCACTGGTCGATGCCGCGCTCGATCTGAAGGCCGCCGAAGCGGATCTCGTGAGCCTGAAAGTCCGCTTGAACAACGAGCTGCTGCAGCAGCAGTCGGACACCGCCAACATCCAGTCGCAGTACCACAAGGCCAAGATCCAGGCCGAAGCCAACGAGTCGCTCCTCAAGGACGGCCTGATCTCGCCCGTGACGACGAAGATCTCCCAGGTCGAGGCGGCCGAGCTGGAAAATCGCAACAACATCGAGCAGGAGAAGCTGAAGATCAAGGCCGGTTCGATCGCCGCGCAGGTCAACGCCGAAAGTGCCCGCGTGTCGCAGAAGGAAGCGATGTACAGTCTCAGAAAGAACGAGGCCGAGAACCTGAAAGTGCGCGCCGGGATTCAGGGCGTGCTGCAGGTCGTCCCCGTGCAGGTCGGCCAGCGAGTGCCCGCCGGCACCAACCTGGCTCGCGTGGCCGTGCCTGGACGCCTCAAGGCCGAGCTGCACATCCCGGAAACCCAGGCCAAGGACATCGAGCTCGGACTGCACGCCAGCGTGGATACACGTAACGGCGAGGTCGCCGGACGCGTCTCACGTATCGACCCGGCCGCCCAGAACGGCACGGTCGTCGTCGATGTCTCGTTCACCGAGGCCCTGCCCCGCGGCGCCCGGCCCGACCTGAGCGTGGACGGCACCGTGGAACTCGAGCGCCTGAATAACGTCCTGTATGTGGGACGGCCCGCGTTCGGCCAGGAACAGAGCACGATCAGCCTGTTCAAGGTCACCGCTGGCACATGCGAGATGCCCGATGAGGCCGAGCGGGTGACGGTAAAGCTGGGCCGCAACTCGGTGAGCACCGTCGAAGTCGTCGAAGGCCTCAACGTCGGCGATTGCGTGATTCTGTCGGATATGTCGGCGATGGACGGGCGCGATCGCGTCCGGCTTCGGTAACCAGAGCGTAAGGGAGAGTCCATGAGCACCCCGGATGTGCTGATCAAGCTCGAAGGCGTCACCAAGGTTTTTTACACGGACGAAGTCGAGACGCACGCGCTGGCCGGAATCCACCTCGAGATTCGCAACGGCGAGTACCTCGCCATTGCCGGCCCGTCGGGCTGCGGTAAGTCCACCTTGCTGTCGATCCTCGGGCTGCTCGATACGCCCACCGGCGGCAGCTACACGCTGAACAACCGGGCCGTCGCCAATCTGACGGCCGCGGAACGTGCGCGGACCCGCAACCGCGAGATCGGGTTCATCTTCCAGAGCTTCAACCTGATCGGCGATCTCACCGTCTATGAGAACGTCGAGCTGCCGCTCACTTATCGCGGCATGAAGCCAGCCGAGCGCCGGAAGCGTGTCGAGGATGCGCTCGAAAAGGTGGGCATGGCCCACCGCTCGCGGCACCTCCCGAGCCAGCTCTCAGGCGGTCAGCAGCAGCGCGTCGCCGTCGCTCGCGCCGTTGCCGGCAACCCCGCGATCCTGCTGGCGGACGAGCCGACCGGAAACCTCGACTCGAAGAACGGCGAGGCGGTCATGCAGCTGCTGCAGGAACTGCACCGCCAGGGCGCGACGATCGCGATGGTCACGCACGACCCGCGCTACGCCCGCCACGCCGACCGCAGCATTCACCTCTTCGACGGCCGCATCGTCGAGGAGAACGTTCCCGAGACGGTGTAGCATCAGATACGGGCCGGGCGGACGTGGCTCCGCCCGGCCGGCGCCTTCCGCGCCGCCCGCTCCTCCCCGCCAGTCAGATGACCGAGACGCCCATCATCAGCCTGAAGAACGTCGAAAAGTTCTACCAGCACGGCCTGCAGCGCACGTACGTGCTGCGCCGCGTGTCGCTCGATTTCAAGCCCGGAGAGTTCGTCTCGATCATGGGCCCGTCGGGCGCCGGCAAGTCCACGCTGCTGCACATCCTCGGAATGCACGACGCGTCGTGGACGGGGGAGTACTCCCTCCACGGCGAGCCGATTCATTCGATGGGCAAGCGCGAGCGCGCGGACCTGCAGAAGAAGCACATCGGCTTCGTGTTCCAGAGCTACCACCTGCTCGATCACCTGACCGTGTACGAGAACCTGGACATGCCGCTCTCGTACCGCGACGTGAAGAAGAAGGAGCGCGACAGCATGGTCTGCGACATGCTCGACCGTTTCCAGATCGTCGGGAAGAAAGATCTTTATCCGTCGCAGCTCTCGGGCGGCCAGCAGCAGCTGGTCGCCGTCGCACGGGCGCTCATCTCGAAGCCCACGATCATCCTGGCCGACGAGCCCACCGGAAACCTGCACTCGGAGCAGGGCCGCGAGATCATGGAGCTCTTCCAGAAGCTGAACGCGGAAGGGACGACGATCCTGCAGGTGACGCATTCGGAGACCAACGCCGGCTTCGGATCGCGGATCGTGCGCCTGCGGGACGGCTGGCTCGTGAACGACTGATGCCCGACTTCCCCGCCGCCCCGCCTCGCCCGGCGTCGGCGTCGCCAGACGTGCTGGTCAAGGCGCGAATCCTGCTCGCCGACGATCAGGCCGACGTGCTCCAGGCGCTACGTCTTCTCCTCAAGGCCGAGGGCTGCGAGATCGAGACCGCGACGTCGCCGGCCGGCGTCCTTGCCGCCGTAGACGCGCGTGAGTTCGACGTCGCGTTGATCGATCTGAATTACACGCGCGACACCACCTCGGGCGAAGAAGGCCTCTCGCTGCTCTCGAGGCTCCAGCAGCTCGACACGCCGATGCCCGTCGTCGTCATGACGGCCTGGGGCACCGTGGACCTGGCCGTCGAGGCCATGCGTCGAGGCGCCCGCGACTTCATCCAGAAGCCATGGGACAACGAGCGCGTGCTCGCGGTCGTCCGCACCCAGGTCGAGCTCGGACGGGCGTTGCGGCGCAGTCAGCGTCTCGAAGCCGAGAACAAGCTGCTTCGCGATCAGGGCACGGCGAAGCCATCGCTCATTGCCGAGTCGGTCGCGATGCGCCCGGTACTGGACTTGATCGCGCGCGTCGGCCCGTCCGACGCCAACGTGCTCATCACCGGCGAGAACGGCTCCGGCAAGGGCACTGTCGCACAGGCACTGCACGCGGTCTCGTCGCGTTCGACGCGACCGCTGGTGACGGTGAATGCCGGCGGCCTGTCGGAAGGCCTGTTCGAAAGCGAGCTCTTCGGTCACGTCAAGGGCGCGTTCACCGACGCCAAGAGCGATCGCGTCGGCCGCTTCGAGCTGGCTGAGGGTGGCACGCTCTTCCTCGACGAAATCGCAAACATCTCGCTGAACCTGCAGACCAAGCTGCTGCGAGTGCTCGAGACCGGCGAGTTCGAGCGCGTCGGATCGTCGCGCACGCGGCGGGCCAACGTGCGGATCATCTCGGCCACCAACGCCGATCTGTCCACAGAAGTGGCGACGAATCGTTTCCGTCAGGATCTGCTCTTCCGGCTGAACACGATCGAGATCCCGCTGCCGCCGCTGCGCGACCGCCGCGAAGACATCCCCCTGCTCGCGCGGCATTTCCTCGGCCAGCACGCGCAGCGGTATCGCAAGCCGCTGACGGGCTTCGAGCCGGCCGCCATGCAGCTGCTGCTCGATCACGCCTGGCCAGGCAACGTCCGCGAGCTCGATCACGCCGTCGAGCGCTCTATTCTCATGGCGCAAGATGACGTCGTACGCGCGCGCGATCTGGGGCTCCGCACGTCGAAAGAGGCGACCGCGCGCATCGAGGACATGAGCCTCGAGGAGGTAGAGGGCTTTCTCATCAAGAAGGCCCTCGCGCGCTACGACGGCAACGTGAGCCAGGCGGCCAAGGCGCTGGGGCTCAGCCGAAGCGCGCTCTATCGTCGCCTCCAGCGATTCGGCCTGTAGGCACAGAGACGGACTGAAGTCCGGCCCTGGCTTCATTCTTCATTTTTCATTCTTCATTCCTCATTCGCTACACTCACACCCGTGCAGCTGCGCCGACGCTTCGACCGCTGGCTGACCCACGACCGGCGCGTCCTGCTGATGTCGCTCGGCGCGGGCCTGCCGGGCTCGGCGATCGCGCTCATCCTGCTCTGGCGCGGCGAGTTCGAGCCCAAGGTCCAGTGGACGCTCACGCTCTTCATCCTCGCGCTCTGGTGGGGCGTCTCGGCGTCGCTCCGCGACCGCGTCGTCTATCCGCTCCAGACGCTCTCGAACCTGCTCGCGGCCCTGCGTGAGGAAGACTTCTCCATCCGCGCCAGGGGCCAGCGGAAGGACGACCCGCTGGGCGAAGTCCTGATCGAGATGAACGCGCTGGCCGACACGTTGCGAGAGCAGCGGCTCGGCGCGCTCGAGGCCACGTCGGTCCTGCGGACGGTAATGGAGGAAATTCCGGTGGCCGTGTTCGCCTTCGATCCCGATCGCCGGCTTCGACTCGTGAATCGTGCCGGCGAGCGCCTGCTGGCGCGACCGATCGAGCGGCTCCTCGGCCGCGATGCCGACGAGCTGGGGCTCGCGTCGTGCCTCGGCGTTGGCGGTCCCACGATTCTGGCGATGACGTTCCCCGGGAGCGCTGGGCGCTGGGAAGTCCGCAGCGGCCACTTCCGACAGCGCGGCATCCCGCTCGAGCTGCTCGTCATGAACGACGTCAGCCAGTCGCTCCGCGACGAAGAGCGTCAGGCCTGGCAGCGGTTGATTCGAGTGATCGGCCACGAGATCAACAACTCGCTCGCCCCCATCAAGTCCATCGCGCACAGTCTGGAGCGGATCCTCAGCCGCGATCCGATGCCGTCGGACTGGGAAGCCGACATGCGCGGCGGCTTGCAGGTGATCGGCGCACGGGCCGACGCACTGGGTCGATTCACCGCGGCCTACGCGCAACTGGCACGGCTCCCCGCGCCGACATTGAACGAGGTGAAGCTCGCCCCTCTCGTGGCCCGGGTCGCAGGTCTCGAACGCCGCCGCACCATCACCGTGAGCGGAGGGCCGCCCGTCGTCCTGCAGGCGGATCCCGATCAGCTCGAGCAGCTGCTGATCAATCTCGTGCGCAACGCGGTGGACGCGTCGATCGACACCAATGGCAGCGTGACCGTGAGCTGGGACGTGCACGACGGCCGTGTTCGCGTGCGCGTGGACGACGAGGGTCCAGGGCTGTCGAACACGTCGAACCTGTTCGTGCCGTTCTTCACGACGAAGCCTGGCGGATCAGGTATCGGCCTGGTGTTCAGCCGACAGATCGCCGAAGCGCACGGGGGATCGCTGACGCTGCAGAACCGCACGCCGGCTCCGGGCTGCCGCGCCGAGCTGACGCTGCCGCTCGGCTGAGCCCGGCGCTCAGCCCCGCTGCGGGGTGAGCGTCGCTAAGATGCGCGCGCCGGGATACCATTGCCGGATGTTCAGACCGGCGCGGCTCGCGGCCTTGGCCTGCCTGGCAATGACGGCGACCGCCAGAACCTGGGCCGATCCTCTGCCGGCTCATGCCGCGCGCGTCGTCTCCTATTCGATTGACGTCTCACTGGATGCCAGGACCCACACGCTGACCGGCATCGAGCGCGTCAGCTGGCACAACGCATCGAGCGATGCGGTTTCCGACCTCTGGTTCCACCTCTATCTGAACGCGTTCAGGAACACGAACTCGACCTTCGTCAAGGAGTCGGGCGGACAGCTCCGCGGCGTGGACATTGTTCCGGGCGGCTGGGGCTGGATCGACCTCAAGAAGCTGGCGATCGCCAACGGCGGCGCCGACCTGCTCCGCCGCGCGACGATGATGGCGCCCGACGACGGGAACGCGGACGACAGGACGGTGTTGCGAACCGTGTTGCCCCAGCCCGTGCCGCCGGGCGGCGACGTGACGCTCGACATCGCCTTCACGGCACGGCTGCCGCGTGTGTTCGCGCGCACCGGCTACGTCCAGGACTACTACCTGGTCGGCCAGTGGTTCCCGAAGCTGGCCGTTTACGAGGCAGCAGGCACGCGGGGGCGCACAGCCGGCGGCTGGAACTGCCACCAGTTCCACGCCAACTCGGAGTTCTACGCGGACTACGGCAGCTTCGACGTTCGCATCACGACGCCCGAGCGCTTCGTCGTCGGCGCCACAGGCCAGATGAAGAGCTCGACACGAACCGCCGGCGGGACCGTGACACGCCGCTACGTCCAGGACGACGTGCACGACTTCGCGAGGACGGCGGACCCGCGATTCGTCGAGGTGAACGACCAGTTCGTCGCCGCGCGCGAGGTGAGCCAGGCGGAATATGCGTCCGCGGCCGCGCTGGTCGGCCGCCCGCTCGACGAGATGCGCCTCTCCGACGTCAGCATCCGTCTCCTCATGCAGCCTTCGCACATGCCGCAGGCCGCGCGGTTGCTCAAGTCGATCAGGGCCGCGATCAAGAACTTCGGCCTATGGTACGGACGCTATCCCTATCCGACGCTGACGATCGTCGATCCGGCGTACGGCGGGCTGGGTTCCGGCGGCATGGAGTACCCGACTTTTATCACGGGCGGCACCTCGCTGCTGCTCAACCACTGGCCGTTCGACGAGATTCACCTCAACGACGAAGTCCTGGTGCACGAGTACGGGCACCAGTTCTGGTACGGCCTGGTCGGCAGCAACGAGTTCGAGGAGGCCTGGTTGGACGAGGGCTTCAACCAGTACTCGACCGGTCGCTTGATGAGCAAGATCTTCGGCGAGCACCGCTCGATGGGCGCGGCCTTCGGCATCGAGCTCGGTCACGTCGACGAAGGCCGCCTCGCGAACGGCCCGAGGCGAATTTTCGACCGCATCCGGCAACCCGCGTGGACGTACTCGCCGGGCGCGTATTCCTTCTACAGCTACGACAAACCCGAGCTCGCGCTCGAGACGCTCGAGCACCTGCTTGGCGAGCCGACGATGGCGAAGATCATGCGGACGTATTCGGAGCGGTGGCGCTTCAGGCATCCGTCGAGCGACGACTTCTACGCAGTCGCCAGCGAGGTGGCCGGCCGGGACCTCCGATGGTTCTTCGGCCCCGTCGTCGAGGGGACTGACGTCCTGGACTACGAGATCTCGGCGGTCTCTTCGTTCCGCCGCGAGAAGCCGGAAGGCCGTCTTGGCGCCGGCGCTGACGTGACGGAGACCTCGAACTCGCGCGATGAGCCGTACACGTCGACCGTGGTCGTCAGGCGCATCGGCGGCGTGTCGTTGCCGGTGACGATCGCGCTGACGTTTGAATCGGGCCGCGTCGAACGCGTCGACTGGGACGGGATCGAGCGCTGGAAGAAGCTGACGCGCGTCACGCCCGATCGTCTGGTCCGCGCGGAAGTGGATCCGGACCATCGCCTCTGGCTCGACGCCAACTGGACCAACAACAGTCGCCGCACCGTGCCCGACCGCACGGCCGTCGCGACATGGAGCGCGCGCGTGCTGTTCTGGGTGCAGCAGCTCGTCGGGTTTGCCGGCCTGTGAGCCGCCGTCGCCTGCTTACGCTCGCTGCGATTTGGTGGGCCGCGCAGCTGCTGCTGGCGCTGCCTGTCGCCATCGCGTTCTGGTGGTGGCTGGCGCCGCGCGTGGCGCTCAGTCCCGCGACCGACGTGCTCGTCCACGGGTTCGACATCGCCACCGTCTCGGACCTCGTCCAGGCCGAGCGTGGCGGCATCGTCAACTCCGCCTGGGCGGGCGCGATGTTCGCGGCAGCGTGCTCTGCGTTGCTGTCGCCGCTGATGGTCGCCGGCACGCTGGGTGTGCTGCGAAAGGTGAGCGACCGTCGGGCCGTCGGCGCCTTTCTGACGGCCGCCGCCGATCCGCTGTGGCCCCTCGTCGCGATTGGCGTGGCCACGCGCGGAGTGGCGGCGCTGCTGACGATCCTCGCGGCCGCCATCACGTCGTTCGCCGTCAACGCCGTCGGCGGCGAGTTCTGGGAGCCGGGTCCGTTCGTGTCCTTCGGATTGAGCGCGACCGCCGGGTTGTTGTTTTGGTGGACGTTCGTGGTGATCGGAGACCTGGCGCTCGTGCAGCGGACGGAGGCGCCGCGCCGCAGCACGCTCACGTCGGTCTCGAGCGCCGCGATCATCCTGCTGCGCCACCCTGTCGCGCTTGCGCGACGGTGGCTGGTCTTCTATGTCCTGCCTTCCGCCCTCGTGCAGGTGCTGTACCTGCTCGTGTCCGGTCGACTGCTGACCATTCCAGTCCTGCTGTTCCTCGCGCAGCAGACGGTCATGTTCGTCCGCGCCGCGTGCCGCGTCCGCGTGCTCGCCGCCGAGCGAACCTACGTGCTGGGTTGGAAAGCCGGCCGCTCAGCGGGCCAGGAAAATCAGGTACGACCAGGGCAGGATCGCGAGCGAGAGATACAGCAGCGTCAGGACGCCGAGCGTCCGGTGGAGGCCCAGCAGGTGCAGGAGCATCGAGCAGCCGACAGCGAGCAGCTTGGCGCCGGTGAGGCCGGGCCCGACTCCCGCATGGCGGAATGAGTACGCGATGAGCGGGTTCCCTTCCGAGAGGCCGAACGTCCGGATGCCGAGGTAGGTGAAGATCCCGTCGAGTGCTTGCGCAACCAGGAAGAGCACGATCACCAGGTTCCCAAACCAGGCGGGCGACGTCGTGCGAGTGTCTGGGAGAGTCTCCGAAATGTGGGTCGTGACGACGGTCACCTGAAGCCCTCGACGGTTGTTGGCTGGGTGACGCGTCGGCGGCGGGCCTAGGCCGCTTCGGCGGCGCGCACCGGAACCCGGCGCAGGAACGGGGCCGGCAAGCCATAGACGACCAGCGTGCCCATGTGGCCGAGAATGAACATCGTCGCGGCCACCCCGCTCACGATCAACGCACCAAGCAGGATGCGGCGAGTCCACAGCCAGGCATCGACCGACGAAAACGGCACTGCGTCGGTCATCACCAGTTCCGGGCTCATCGTCGCTGCCTGCATCGCCTCGTCTCCGCTTCTGTAAGTGGCCCGTCGAAAATCGTTTCGCTGACGCCTTTAACGGAGGCAAGGGCGGTGCCCGCTCTTACGGAAACGTCGACTCAGCTTACAGATTTGGGTAAGCCGTTGACAACAGGGAGTTTGAAGATTACGTATCCGAAAGGCAACCCCCAGAGGCCGTGTCGGCCACGATGAAGAAGTCCGGTGATGACGGGACGTTTGTTCCCGGAGTCACCCGACCTGCACAGTTCGGCAGTCCGAGGCCAGTACGGCCGAGGGCTCCAGTGACGGAAGCGGCGTTCTGATGCGAGACTTGTAATCGTGCCGCCGAAGTCCTACTCAGAGCCGGCCGTGCTGTGGCGGCTGAGACATCAGAACGGCGGCCGCGCGCGCGCGACGATCATTCCCGGCGTGCCCGCTTCAACCCTCGTCTTCTTCGTGAACGATCGCTTTGAGCGCGGCGAGAACATGACGGACTGGGAGCCGGCGCTGAAGCGGGCCGACGAGGTGAAACGTCAACTCGTCAAAGAAGGGTGGGAAGAGGACTCGGACACGAACGGCTGAGCTGTCGCTAATAGCTGAGCTTAGGCCCGCTCTGGCGCATCCGGCGATCGGTCGTCGTCGAGCATCGGCGCCAGCCCCTGCAGCTTGCCGGTGCCAGCCTGCAGGCCGACCAGATAGGCGGCGTGCTCGTAGCGCTCGTAGTGTCTGGTGATGGCCTCGTAGAGGTCCCGAAGCAGCCCGCGGTCGCTTGGCGGCAGTTTCTGCTCCACGCGGGCGTACAGCTCGCTCCCACGCGACAGTGAGGCCCGCGTGTCGAAGATTTTCCCGGCCTGGGCGTCGATCTGCGCGCCCACCTCGTCGAACCGCGGAAATCGGCGCCAGTTGGGATTTCCCGGCGGCCCGAGCGGATCAAAACGAATGATGTCAGCCATGTTCGGGCCAGTATAATCGGCCCGGGACTTCCCGAATGACCTATCCTCCCCGTCCCGATCCCGCCGTACCTCTGCTTCCGCGCCGAGGCGTTCCCTGGCGTCACGAGCGGGCAACCCTGAGCCTTCCGGAAGTGCACGGCAGCGTCGCCGTGCCGAGGACGGCGAGCTTCTGGCGCAAGATGCTGGCCTTCGCCGGCCCCGGCTATCTGGTCGCGGTCGGCTACATGGACCCGGGCAACTGGGCTACCGACATCGAGGGCGGCGCGCGCTACGGCTACGCGCTGCTCAGCATAATCATGATGTCGAACCTGATGGCGATCGTGCTGCAGGCGCTTTCCGCGCGCCTCGGCATCGCCAGCGGGCGCGACCTCGCACAAGCGTGCCGCGACGCCTACTCGCGTCCGACGACGATCGTGCTCTGGCTGCTGTGCGAGCTGGCGATTGCGGCCTGCGACCTAGCCGAAGTCCTTGGCGCCGCCATCGCGCTCAACCTGCTCTTCGGCCTTCCGCTGATTCCCGGCGTCTGCCTGACCGCGCTCGACGTCCTGATCGTGCTGTCGCTGCAGCACCGAGGGTTCCGGTACGTCGAGGGGCTCGTGGTCGTGATGATCCTCGGAATCGCGGGCTGTTTTGCCGTCGAGCTCTGGCTGGCCCGGCCCGACATCGGGGCCGTGGCACGCGGGTTCGTCCCGACGCTCGAACTGGCCCGCAACCCGCACATGCTCTACGTCGCCATCGCCATTCTCGGGGCGACGGTGATGCCGCACAACCTCTACCTGCACTCGTCGATCGTCCAGACGCGCAAGTACACCGACGATGACGACAGCAAAAAGGAGGCGATCCGGTTCGCGACCATCGACTCCACCATCGCGTTGATGTCGGCCCTGTTCATCAACGCGGCGATCCTGATCGTGGCGGCGAGCACGTTTCACGGAACGGGATACGAGCATGTCGCGGACATCGGCGACGCCTTCAAGCTGCTGTCGCCATTGCTCGGGACGGCGGCGGCCAGCGTGCTGTTCGCCATGGCGCTGCTGCTGTCGGGGCAGAACGCGACGCTCACCGGGACACTGGCCGGTCAGATCGTGATGGAAGGCTTCCTCAGCATCCGCATCCGGCCGTGGCTTCGGCGGCTCATCACGCGTCTCATCGCGATCATTCCGGCGGTCATCGTCCTTTGGATTTACGGCGATCGGGGATCCGGCCCGCTCATCGTGTTCAGCCAGGTCATCCTGAGCCTGCAACTGCCCTTCGCCGTCTTCCCGCTCGTGATGTTCACCGGCGACCACGCGAAAATGGGCCGCTTCGTCGCGCCGCTCTGGATGCGGGCGCTCGCCTGGCCGATGGCGCTCTTGATC
This sequence comes from Acidobacteriota bacterium, assembly GCA_046735235.1. Taxonomy (GTDB): domain Bacteria; phylum Acidobacteriota; class Vicinamibacteria; order Vicinamibacterales; family JAENWD01; genus JAENWD01. The sequence continues at coordinate 22,647 of JBKPSY010000140.1, forward strand.
CTGGCATTGAACGCCTGGCTGCTGTGGCAGACGTTCACGGGCGCCCTCTGATCTGATGTACCGCCACATCCTCATCCCCGTCGAGCACTCGGACGCCGACAGGACGATCCTCGCGCACGTGCAGGATCTCGCGCGGCTGACGAAGGCGAAGCTGCTGCTCCTCCACGTGGCAGACGGATGGGCCGCGCGCAACTACGAGCAGCTGGATTTGCGTGAGTCCGAGGAGATCAAGGACGACCGCGCCTATCTCGATTCGCTGTGCGAGGACGTGCGCTCCGGCGGCTTCGAGGCGGACTGCAAGCTGGCGATGGGCGATCCGGCGTCCGAGATCCTGAAGATCGCCGACGAGGCTGGCGTCGACCTGATCGCGATGGCGACGCACGGGCACCGGTTCATCGCCGACATGATCAAGGGCGCCACGGCCGATCGGGTCCGGCATCTCGCGAAAGTGCCCGTGCTCATGATTCGACATGAAGCGAAGAAGGAAGCGGGCGCCTAGGGCCGCTGATCCAATCGCATCACGGTCGAGAAGATTCCCCCGCACGACACTCCAGCGACCACCGCCAGCAGAACGAGCGGCGCAAACTGCTGGCTGACGACTCCAATGCCGCCCGGCCACTTGTGAGCGGTGACGGCCCAGCTCGCGGTGGCCGCATCGATCGCCAGCTCGACGAGGAACGCCGCGAGGATCGCCGTCGGGACGTAGTACTTCGCTCCCCGCCACCCGCGGCGGTCGAACGCGAAATACACCGGAAGCAGCGCGGCGCCGACGGCATATGCGGTGACAACGAGGGCTGCAAAGTGCCAGGGAGTCGTGATGAAGAGGTCATAGTGTCCGTGTTCAATCCGCGCCGACACCTCGGCGCCGAGCCACAGCAGCAGAAGGGGTGTGACCGCGCCCCATGGAGCGATCAGGTACGCGAGCCAGAGCCGTCGCGTCATACGGGGTCCTGTTCGAAGCTCCAAAGCCTGCGTGCAGAAATGCGCAGCCGCATGAAGGGCCCTGGCATCACGTCGCGCATGCTAGCAGCCCGTCGGATACGCGAACAGTGACCCTCGCGCCGTGACGCATTGCGCCCCTTTTGGGCGTGTGTTAGCCTCGGGTCCTCTATCGGCACTGGGTCGATACCATGACCTTGAAGGCCCGCCCCAGCGGGTCCCCCGCCTCGCCCACGAAGCCGACCCGGCCGCGCTCGTCTCGCGGATCGGCTGCCGAGGCACGCGAGCGTGCCGTTTCGTCCCTTCCATCGCCAGGACAGCCCGTCATGATCACCACCAACGATCCGCACGCCGTCGTCAGCAACGTGACCGAAGGCGGCCAGGCCGACTCAGGCAAGAACCCGGAAGCCGGCGCCAGCATCGACAAGGTCCGCGACATCCTGTTCGGCGGCCAGATGCGCGAAGTGGACCGCCGCTTCGCGCGGATCGAGGAACGCCTGACGAAGGAGCTCGCCGATCTCCGCGACGACCTCCGCAAGCGTCTCGAAACACTCGACGCGCACGTGCGACGCGAGAACGACGCGCTGGCCGATCTGCTCAAGGCCGAGCGGACCGATCGCACCGACGCGCACGGCGCTCTCTCGAGCGAGATGAAGGAACAGGGGCGGGCGCACGAGCGGCGCGCGAGCGCGCTCGACGACCAGCTGACGAAGGGCCATCGCGATCTGCGGCAGCAGATTCTCGAGCAGCACCAGCAGCTGAGCGACGAGATCCGCCAGAAGGCCGACGAAATTCTCGCGACGCTCGCGCGCGAGGCGCAGCAGCTCAGGTCCGACAAGACCGATCGCTCGGCCCTGGCGGCGCTGTTGACCGAGGTCGCGATGCGGCTCAACAACGAGTTCCATATCCCGGGCGTCGAGGACGCGCGCAATGGCTGAAGTCGTCGCGCGCGGCTCATCCCGCGCGCCGACGGCGACAGACGACGAGACGTTCGCCGAGCTGCGGACGCTGCTCGTCGGCCCTGAACGCCAGGACCTCCTCGAGCTGCAGGCGCACGTGCTCGATCCGGCCGTGCAGACGCGCGACGTCAGTCGCGTGCTGCCCGACGCGATCGCGCTACGCGCCGACGACCCACAGCTGACGCGGGCGCTCGCGCCCTCGGTTGAGGAAGCCATCACGGCGTCGGTGCGGCGCGATCCGCATCCGCTCGCAGACGCGCTGTTCCCGGTCATCGGACCGGCGATCCGGAAAGCGATCGCCCACACCCTGAGCGGGATGATCGAATCGCTCAACCGTACGCTGGAACAGAGCGTGTCGTTCCGGGCACTCCACTGGCGGTGGGAGGCGCTTCGGACGGGAAAGTCCTTCGCCGAAATCGTCCTGCTCCACACGCTGCAATATCGCGTCGAGCAGGTCTTCCTGATTCACGCCGAGACGGGACTGCTGCTCCAGCATCTCTCGGCCGATCCGCGCGCGTCGCAGGATGCCGATCAGATCTCGGGGATGCTCACGGCGATCCGCGATTTCGCGCGCGACTCGTTCCGCGTGGGCGGCCACGAAGGCCTCGAGGGGCTGCACGTCGGCGAGCTCGTCGTGATGATCGAGCAGGGCCCGCATGCGGTCCTCGCCGGAGTGGTCCGCGGCACGCCTCCTCACTCGGTGCGGGTGATGTTCCAGGACGCTCTGGAGTCGGTGCATCGCCAGATGGCGCCCGAGCTGCGGGCGTTCCGCGGCGACGCCGCGCCTTTCGAGCTCATTCGACCCGTCCTGGAAGCGTGCCTCGTGGCGCAGTTCCGCGGGGTCGAGCATCGCACGGCACCGCGACGCTGGGTGATCGCGGGCGCGGTGCTGCTCCTCGCGCTGGGTGTGTGGGGGTTCCTGGGATTCCGCCAACGCCAGCGCTGGAACGACTACCTGACGCGCCTGCGCGCCGAGCCAGGCGTCGTCGTCGTCTCACAGGCCCGAGAAGGCGGCAAGTTCGTGGTGAGCGGACTGCGTGATCCCCTTGCGCGCGATCCCGCGTCGCTTGTCGCCGCGGCGAATCTGTCGCCGAACGACGTCGAGGGCCGTTGGGAGCCGTATGAAGCCATCCAGCCTGCGTTCGTGATTGCGCGCGCACACGACTTGCTGCGGCCGCCGGCCGGGGTGACGCTGGCGTATCGAGATGGGACGCTCACCGCCACGGGCCCTGCCTCGGATCGATGGATCGTCGACAGCGAACGGCTGGCACCGGCCCTGCCGGGCGTCAGGCGATTCGCGTACGCGGGCGTGTCGCCCGACGCACGACTCGCCCAGTCGCTGGCCTCGGTGGCGCTCCTCTTCCCGAAAGGCGAGTCGTTTCTCGACGCGGGACAGGATCCGGCGATTGCCGATGCCCTGCGATCGCTGACGGCGCTCAACGATCTGGCCACGCTTCTCGGACGCACCTACAACGTCGACGTCGTCGGCCACGCCGATACGGATGGTCCCGAGCAGGTGAACAGCCCGCTCAGCCTGGCGCGAGCCGACGCCGTGTTGAAGTTGCTCCCGCTGGACCGCCTGCCGGCGCTGACGTTCGCGCCGGTCGGCGTGGGAGTGGCGGAACCGCTCGAGTCTGGATCCACGGAAATCGAGAAGACGCGCAATCGCCGAGTCTCCTTCCGAGTGCACACCGACGCGACGCCGCAGGAGGGGCCCCGATGATACAGAAGAAGATCTGCCTGCTGGGCGGATTCGCCGTGGGCAAGACCAGTCTGGTGTCGAGGTTCGTCCACAGCATCTTCTCTGACAAGTACCTCACCACCGTCGGTGTGAAAATCGAGAAGAAGGCGCTCACGCTCGACAAGGGTGCCCTCGATCTCGTCGTCTGGGACATCTACGGAGAAGACGACTTCCAGAAAGTGCGGATGTCGTATCTCCGCGGCGCTTCCGGCTACGTGCTGGTCGTGGATGGCACGCGCAAGGCGACGCTCGACACTGCGCTCGCGCTGCACGATGCCGCGGTGCAGACGATCGGGAAGGTTCCGTGCGTCCTCGTGATCAACAAAGCCGACCTCGCGAGTATCTGGGAGATCGATCAGGCCACGGTGACGCGCATGCTGCAATCCGGCTGGCATGTCATGCAGACCAGCGCGAAGTCGGGCGAAGGGGTCGAGGAAGCGTTCGCCACGCTCGGCCGCGCCATGCTCGACGAGTGAGACGACGATGAGCGACCACCCACTGGAAGTGCTAGTGCCCTCACTCGGCCTGGTGCCGTTCGAACGCCGGCCCGACGGCAGCTTCGCCTCGCTGTTGCCCCCGCCCGACTGGTTCAGGCCCCGCACCTCCGACGGGGTCTTTCCATTCCTCGGCCACATCCTCGAGGAAGCGACGGCTTTCTGGGATCTCGGTGCAACGGGGGTGCAGGAGTGGGGTCCGTGCGCTGACGTGGACCCCGAGGGCCGCGAGTTCCACTATCGCGTCATCGGCGTCCAGATGGACGGACGTCAGTTCCTCGTGTTCCAGCTCGATCGGGAGAGCGACCGCATGCGCGAGGTGTTGCAGAAGGTCCGCGACAACGCGCTGGCGGACGAGCGTCAGGCGCGCGGACTCGTCGCGCTCGCCAGCCTCGCTCGCCGCACGACCGCCGACATGCAGGAGCTCCTCACTCGACTGCGCGATAGCGGACTGTCGCCCGAGCAGCTCGCCGTCGTTGAGGAGATCGACGGCGCGAACCACGATCTCGCCGACCGCGTGGCCGCCGTCACGGCAGTGGGCAGCTGAGTAAATTCGACACGAACAGACTCCTCCTGCCGGGCTTGGCAGTCTCTTCTTCTTCGACGGTCCGCCGCCTGTAAACCTCTCTCGCACCACGTGCTGGCGCGTGCTGACAGCGCGCGGCCGTGCTAGCTCTACTGCCGGTATTTGCCTTGCAGCCGACTGGGGCGGGAGGCTCCCCGCCCGCCCCGAGGAGCAACGCGATGATCACGCAGTTCTGGAACGTGACGCTGGTGACGGTCCTGTCAGTTGGCGTCGCCGGCGCGGGCGCCGCGCAGACACCCGCGCAGTCGGTTTCCGCAACGCCAGCCGGTGCGACGGCGGCGCCGGTGCATGTCGCCAGCGGCGAAGCGCTCGATCGGATGGTGGCTGCCGATGTCGCGCGACAGGACGCCGATCGTCAGGCGATTCGTGACTTGCTGCAGCGCAGCGACGTTCGCGAGATCGCCCGTGAGGCCGGGCTCGACATCCGCAAGGCTGAAGCCGCCGTGTCCACCCTCGGCGACAAAGATCTGCAGGAGGCCGCGGCTCACGCCCGGATTGCGCAAGAGCAGCTCGCCGGCGGCTCGTCGGTGACCATCACCACGACGACGCTCATCATCATTCTGCTCGTGGTGATCCTGCTGATCGTCGCCCTGAAGTGACCCGACGGGCCCTGGGCGTCGCGGCGATGTTCCTGGTGAGCATCGCCGCAGGCGTCGGGGCGCAAGAGGCGCCGGCCACCATCCTCGACGTGCCCTACATCACGCAGACCGAAGATCTCTGCGGGGGTGCGGCTGCGGCGATGGTCATGCGTTTCTGGGGAGCACGCGCGGTCAGCCCCGATCAGTTCGCGCAGCTCGCCGACTCGCAGGCGCACGGAATTTCCGCAGCGGCGCTGGCATCGTTTCTATCGGCGCAAGGCTGGCACGTCTACGCGCTCAGGGGAAGCGACGATTTGGTGCGGCATCACGTCGAGGCCGGCCGGCCCGTGATCGCCTTGATTCGAGTCTCGCCCTCACGGTTGCACTACGTCGTCGTCGTTTCCTGGACCAACGAAAAGGTGGTCCTTCACGATCCGGCGCTCGCGCCGTTCCGATCGGTCAGCCGTGCGACATTCGATCGAGAGTGGCGCGCGACGGATCGCCTGCTGTTGCTGGTCCTCCCGCCGGACGGTGGGATCCGTGCCCCGTCACGCCCTGATGCCGACGTAGCCCCACCGGCCTCCTGCGCCTCTCTTGTGGCCGAAGGTCTTGGGCTGGCGTCGGATCGCGCCTTGGAGGCAGCCATCACCCGTCTGGGAGCCGCTCATACGGCTTGCCCTGAGTCGTCGGTGCCATTGACCGAGCTGGCAGGAGTGCTGCTGTTGCAGTCCGATCTTCTTGGCGCGGAGACGACGGCGCTTCGGGCCACGGTCCTCAATCCGGCCGACGCGCACGCCTGGCGGACGCTCGCGACCAGCCGCTATCTGCTGCACAAGACCGACGCCGCGCTCGACGCGTGGAACCAAGTGGGCGAGCCCGTGCTGGATCTCGTGGACGTCGATGGGCTCGCGCGCACGAAGAGCGCCGTCGTGGCGCGTGCCGTCGGCCTCGCGCCAGGCAGCGTGCTGACCTCGCCCGCACTCGCCCGTGGACGCCGGCGGCTCGAAGACCTTCCCGCCGCATCCGCATCGCGATTGGACTACACGCCAGTCGGCCGCGGCCAGACAGAACTGCGCGCAGCGGTTGTCGAGGCATCTCTCGTGCCGACGGGATGGTTCGACGTGGGCGGCGTCGCCCTTGGCGCGGCCATCAACCGAGAGCTGGCATGGACGTTCACGAGCCCCACCGGGAACGGCGAGGCGATCGCCGCGCAATGGCGCTGGTGGGAGAACCGCCCGCGCGTGAGCTTGTCGGCGTCCGTCCCGGTGCGGCCGGGCATCTTGACGATCGACGGATTCGTCGAGCGCCAGACGTTCTCAACGACCGGCACTTCGCGCGCCGTCGTTGTGGACGATCGGCGCTCCGTCAGTGCCGGGCTGCACAACTGGGCCACACCCTGGCTGCGGTGGAACGCCATCCTCGGCGCCGATCAGTGGACTGGACTTCGCACGGTGCCGCGCCTGACGGGCAGCCTCGACGCGCGAGCCGCCGCGGATCGGGTCTCGTTTGGTGTCACGACGACCGTATGGCCGGATCAGAATGGTTTCGCGTCCACGCGGGCCGGCGTCCGCTGGCGCTCCACCGCCAGTCCGACCGACGCGGTCCTCATCGCGGTCGTCGACGGCGCGGCCGTCACGAGTCAGGCGCCGCACGATCTCTGGCCCGGCGCCGATACGGGCCAGGCGACATCGACGTTGCTCAGAGCGCACACCTCTCTCATCCACGGCGTCGTCGTCAGCGAGGCGTTTGGTCGGCAACTCGTGCACGCCACAGGCGAGTGGCGATCGCGATCGAAACTGATCTGGCTCGCGCGCGTTCGCGGCGCGGCGTTCGTCGACGGCGCACGGGCATGGCAGGGCGACTACGTTCGCGATCGCACGCTGGTCGACGCAGGCGTTGGTGTGCGAGTGGGCCTGAGCGGTCGAGGCACCATCCGAATCGACGTCGCGCACGGCCTCACCGACGGCGTAAACGCCGTCTCGATGGACTGGGTGCTGCCCTGGCCGCGCCCGTGGTGACGCTCGGAATGATTTGTTGCCCGTGTCCCGGGATGGACCGAGTGAAATTGGTCGGGACGACTGGATTCGCGCCAAGTGGCAACCGCATCGCGGTCGCACGATGCCTGGAGCCAGTCGGGCCGACCCATGAACGAACGACGTGAGTGAAATTGGTCGGGACGACTGGATTCGAACCAGCGACCCCCTGAACCCCATTCAGGTGCGCTACCAGACTGCGCTACGTCCCGACTCTGGTGGGTGGCGCTCGGCTACTTCTTCGCGCGCGAGCTCGCGGTCTTGCGGTTGCCCGTGGCCTTCCCCGCTTTCGCGGCCGGCGCCTTCCGGGCTTTCGGCGCCTCGTACCCTTCCGGATCGTCGTGTGCTGCGACCGCCGTGGTGGCGTGCCCGTTGCCGCGCGGCCGGCTCAGCATTGCCAGCAGCGCGCGCAGCTCATCGCGCACCTTGAAGATCCGCTTGCGTGCATCCGCCGGCAGTGACGCGATCGGCGGCAGCGCTTCGTCGTCGTCGAACGGCAGCGCATCGCTTCCTGTGCCGCCGCGTTCTTCGTCGATCTTCCGCCTCGCCCCGGCCAGCGTCAGGCCTTCGCCAAACACGAGCTGCTTGATCCGCAGCACGCGGTCGAGATCGGCCTTTCGATAGACACGGGGACCGCCGGGCGTTTTCGTGACGCCCAGGTCGGTGAACTCCATCTCCCACGTGCGCAGCACGTAGGGCTGGAGTTGCGCGACCTCGCAGACCTCGGCGGCCTTCAACCAGGCACGCTTCGGCGATTCGGCAGACGCCTGGGCCATGAGTGCGGCAATCGGCCAGTCGGACGCGACCCGTCCGCGCGGCAGCCGACTAGCGAGTATAGCATCAGCCACCGGGCCGACTTCCGCGGAGTCCGCTAGAATCTCGCTTGTGACCTGTCCCTCCTGCGGACGAGCCGTCGCAGCTGACGCGCGGTTCTGCGCCGCTTGCGGGGCGGCCGTCGACGCGTCGAACGACCTCACGCGCGCGGCGCCCGACCACGCACCAGACGCGGCGACCGTCTCGCCGACCATCGCGCCAACGGTAATGACGCCGGCGCCTGGGAGGCCGGCGTCGCGCCCGCCCTCGCGCCCCGACTCGCGGCCATCAGGCTCGGGGACACCCAGCAATCCGTCGTGGCTGACGACGCCTGACGCCTCGCACGGACGCTTTCCGCCCGGCACCATCCTCGCCGACCGCTATCGCATCGTCGGACGCCTGGGAAAGGGCGGCATGGGCGAGGTCTATCGCGCAGACGACCTCAGGCTCGGCCAGCCGGTGGCGCTGAAGTTCCTGTCAGCGACAGTCGAGGCGGATCCCGTGCGCCTCGCGCAGTTCCACAACGAGGTGCGCCTCGCGCGACAGATCGCCCACAAGAACGTCTGTCGCATGTACGACATCGGCGAAACCGACGGCCTGCCGTTCATGACGATGGAGTACGTGGACGGCGAGGATCTGGCCTCGCTGCTGCGGCGCATCGGGCGGCTGCCGCAAGACAAGGCTCTCGAACTCGCCCACCAGCTCTGCGCCGGCGTCGCCGCCGCACATGATCGCGGCGTGCTGCATCGCGATCTCAAGCCCGCCAACATCATGATCGACGGCGCAGGCCAGGTGCGCATCACCGACTTCGGCCTCGCGGCCATCGAAGGCGCAGCCGACACCGCGCACGCGGGCACGCCCGCCTACATGGCGCCAGAGCTGCTCGCCGGCCGGGATCCCTCGATCGAGAGCGACATCTACGCGCTGGGTCTCGTGCTCTACGAGATCTTCACGGGACGCCGCGCGTACACGGCGCAGAACGTGCGCGAGCTCATCCGCCAGCAGAACGAGATGACGATCACGTCACCTGCGACGCTGGTGAAGGACCTCGACCCGGCGATCGACCTGGCGATTTCGCGCACGCTCGAGCGCGATCCCGCCGATCGTCCGCACTCGGCGCTCGAGGTCGCTGCGAGCCTGCCGGGCGGGGATCCGCTAGCCGCGGCCCTCGCGGCAGGCCAGACGCCATCGCCCGAAATGGTGGCCGCCGCCGGGCAACGTGCGGCCGCCACTCGCACGCACGCGATCCTGGCGACGGCCGGCGTCATTGGGCTGCTCGTGCTCTCGGCATTCGTGTCGCTCCCGCGGACATCACTCAGTCGGATCGATCTCCGCAAGCCACCCGACGTCCTCATCGATCGCGCGCACAGCGTGCTCGACACGCTGGGATACGGTCCAGCGTCGTCCCACAGCTACTGGGAGTTCGGCGGCGACGACGATCTGTTCCGCGAGATCCTGGAGCACCCGGACACGCTGGGCCTCCGGGACGTCGCCACATTCCGCCCGGGGCCCCTTCGCTTCTGGTGGCGATCCAGCCCTCGGGAGATGCAGCCGGCCGACGAGCTCGGCACGCTCACGATGGACGATCCGCCGTGGGACGTTTCAGGCATGACGCTCGTCGGGATGGATCCACAAGGCCGCCTGCTGCGGTTTTCGGCGCTGCAGCCGCAGGTTGATGACCGGCCTGCGGTTGCCACACCGCCCGACTACGCGCAGCTGTTCACGCTGGCGGGCCTGGACATGTCGCAGTTTCATGCCGTCGACCCGCGTTGGCTGCCGCGCGGAAACAGCGATCAGCGCGCGGCATGGGCCGGACCGATGCCGGACGGTCCGGCAAACGTACGCGTCGAAGCCGCCTACTGGCGGGGACGTCCGATCTATTTCGAAGTGCTGATGCCGTGGTCCAAGCCGCGCCGCATGGAGGAACCGCCGGTCAGCCTCATGTCGCGGATTCTCAGCGGCACCGAAGCGATGGCCACGCTGGGCATTCTGTTGGCGGCGATGATCATCGCGCGGCGCAACGTGAAGGCGGGACGCGGCGACGTGCAGGCGGCCACGTCTTTGGCGATAGCGGCCGTGGTCGGAAAACTGCTGGCCTGGCTGCTCGTGGGCCCGCATCTCTCCCAGGCGCCGCAGGAAATCGGCCGGCTCTTTGCCGCGGCCGGCGATGCGCTCTTCGCCGCCGGTGGATCCTTCGTGATGTACCTGGCCGCGGAGCCGGCGATGCGACACTACTGGCCCGACAGCCTGCTTGGATCGACGCGCTTGCTGCGCGGCCGTGTGATCGATGCGCGCGTCGGCCGCGACGTGCTGCTCGGGCTGGCCGCCGGCGCCGTCATCATGCTGGTGATCTGGGCGCGCGATCCGATCCAGTTCGCGCTCGGTGCACGCTATCCGCTTCTGTCGGCCGGTGACACGAACCTGCTGTCGGGCCCCAGCCGGGCACTGGCCAGCATTGCCCAGCGCATCGGCTTCCAATCGATGTTCGCCTCGATGTGGTGCGTGCTCGGGATCGTCGGCCTCAAGCGCGTCCTTCACCGCATGTGGCTCGTCGGCATCGTCGCGACCGTCGCCCTCACCTTCCTGCTGGCGCGCGACCTGTTCGTCGATCGGCCCGGGTCCGAGTGGGTCAACGTCGCCAGCGCCCTGCTGGTGGTGGGCCTGATCATCGCGATTGCGATTCACGCGGGCCTGCTGGCCGCCGCCGTGGCACTCTGCGCGACGAACCTCATCTCCGCCGTGCCGTGGACGCTGGATTCGGGCGCGTGGTACTTCCCGCAGTCTGCGCTGGTGCTCGGCGTGCTGACAGGGCTCGCAGCGTTTGGCGGGTACGCGATGCTGTCCGGGGGTGCCACCCCCCATCGCCGCGCGGCGCTATGACTTCGACTTCTCGCGGCCGCGCCGACGCACTTGCAGCCTGATCGGCGATCCCACGAATCCGTACTCGTGCCGCAGCTGGTTCACAAGGAACCGGTCGTACGAGAAGTGGAATGACGTCGCGATGTTGGTGAACAGCACGAACGTCGGCGGCGCCACGTTGGCCTGCGCCGCATAGAGCACGCGCACCGCCCGGCGAGTGGGGCTGGTCGGCGGATGCGCCGCCGTGATCTGCTGCAGGAAGCGATTCAGTTTCGGCGTCGGCACGCGCGCCAGCCGC
>JBKPSY010000141.1:0-18600 GCA_046735235.1 Acidobacteriota bacterium
GACCTGCGGCGAGTGACGCACAGGTGCTGAAGGTGGCGCGCATTTCGGCGGTCGTCGCCGGCGTGGCGGGTCTTGGCATGGCAGTCGTGCTGCCGACGGTCGTCGACGCGCTGAAGATCTTCTACAGCCTGCTGACCGTCGCGCTCTTCGTGCCGATCGTCGCCGGTCTGTCGTGGGCGCGCGCGACGAGCCGCGCGGCGATGGCTTCGATCCTGGTGGCGACGCCGCTCTCGGTGGCCGTGCACGTGCTGACCGGCGGTCATGGGGTCAACGGCGTACCGCCGGTCGTACTCGGCCTTCTGGCCTCCGCGGCCACGTTTGTCGCCGTGGCGGCCTCCGAGAAGCGCGCATGATCGCGGCCCGGCACCTGTCGCGCGTCTTCGGCGACCGCTCGGCCGTGGAAGACGTGACCTTCGACGTCGCGCCGGGCGAGATCTTCGGCCTCCTCGGACCCAACGGCGCGGGCAAGACGACGACGCTGCGGATGGTCGCGGGACTGATCGCGCCGACCAGCGGCGAGGCGTCGGTGGCGGGCGTGCCGCTGACGCGCCAGACGATCGACAAGGTCCGCGGCCAGGTGGGCTTCCTGACCGAGGCCCCGGGCCTGTGGGATCGGCTGACCGTCGAAGTGAACCTGCTCACGTACGCGCGGCTCCATCAGCTGGCGAATCCCCAGGCGGTGGTGGCCCGCGCGCTGGAGCGGTTCGGCCTGTCGGACCGCGCGACCAGCCTGTGCGCCGAGCTGTCGAAGGGCCTCAAGCAGCGGGTCGCCATCGCGCGCACCCTGCTCCACAACCCGCCGGTGGTGCTGCTCGACGAGCCGACCTCCGGCCTCGATCCTCAGAGCGCCCGTGTGGTTCGCGATCTCGTGCGCGAGCTCAAGGCGCGTGGCCACGCCGTGATCATCTCGACGCACAACCTGGATGAGGCCGAGCGGATGGCCGACCGCGTCGGCGTGCTGCGCCGCACGTTTCTCGCGGTCGCGAGCCCCGTCGATCTGCGGCGCCGTCTCTTCGGCTCTCGCGTGCGGATCGTCATGGCTGACGACGCCTCGGCCTATGCGGCGATCGCCGAGCGGGCCGGCGGACGCGAGGGCGTCGTGAGCGGGCGCGAGCTGTCCTTTACACTCGACGACATCGAGGCGGGCACGCCGCCGGTGGTCGCGGCGCTGGTCGGCGCCGGCGCGGCCATCATCTCGGTCAAGCCCGAGGATCAGCCCCTCGAGGACATCTACTTCGCGCTCGTTGGCGACGAGAGCGGCGAGGAAGGCGAGGCATGATCGCCCCGGCTCGCGTGCTCGCGCTGCTCCGCAAGGAGGTCGCTGAGCTCTCCCGGAACCGGTCGGCGCTGCTGCCGGTCATCGTGGTCGGATTCATCACGACTGCGCTGCCGTTCTTCGTGGCGATCGTCGGGCCGCAAATGACCGGTCACGCGCTCTCCGGCGATCGCGAACTGATCGAGACGCTGAGCAAGGTGGCTGGTGAGCTGCCTGGACTCGAACGCCTCAGCCCCGAAGCCGCGATGCAGGCCTTCATCTTCAGCCGGTTCCTCGTGATGACCCTGCTCGTCCCGGTGACCGGCGCGATCACGTTCGCCGGCCACAGCCTTGTCGGGGAAAAGCTGGGGCGGTCGCTCGAGCCTCTGCTCGCCACGCCCATCACGACGACCGAGCTGCTGCTGGCGAAAGTCGCTGGGGCGCTCATCCCGTCGCTGGCGCTCATGTTCCTGACCACAGCCATCTACATCACCGGCGTCGCCATCTTCGCGGAGCCGGGCGTCGCTCGCGCCATGCTGTCCCCGAAGACGGCGCTGCTCGTGCTAGGGCTCGGGCCCATGACGTCGCTGGTGGCGCTGCAGGTCGGCGTGCTCGTGTCGGCGCGCGTCAACGACCCGCGGACGGCACAGCAGTTCGGCGCGCTCTTCATCCTGCCGTTGACGGGCCTCTTCATGGCGCAGATGTCCGGCGCCTTCATCCTGTCGCTCGGGCTCGGCCTGACGATCCTCGCCGGGCTGGGCATCGTCTGGGTGCTGCTGCTCCTGTTCGGCGTCGCGATTTTCGAGCGGGAGACGATCCTGACTCGGTGGAAATGAGTCCCATGGCGCACGGCGATGTGCCGGGAGCGGGCGGGCCCGCGGCAAGTGAGCCGCGCGATCCAGAGGCGCACGGACGACGGACGGGACGCGCGATTTTCGGTCTGCTGCTCACGCTGTACGTCATCACGGCGGGCGGCAGCCTGACGTCGACCGACAGCGTCGTGACGTTCGAGTTGACCAGGCAGATGGTGGCGCACGGCAGCATGGCCCTGCCCGCCGACATGCTCGGCAAGGAGGCGATGCGAGGACGGGATGGACGATACTACTCGCCCTTCGGCCTGGCGCAGGCGATGTTCAACATCCCGTTTTATCTCGCGGCGGTGACGCTCGAGCGCGCGGGTGTGCGAGCGGGACGTGAGGATTCGCTGGCGAAGGCGTTCGTCGCGCTCAACAGCGTCGTCGCGGCGGCGGCTGCGATCTGGGCGCTCTATGTTTTTGCCTGGCGGCTCACGCAATCCTCCGCTGCTGCCGCGCGTCTCGCGCTCGTCGTGGGAGTCGGAAGCCCGCTCTGGCCGTACAGCAAGTTCGGGTTCAACGCGCCGCTGGCGGCGTGGTTCACGACCTCGGCGGTGTACTTCGCATGGCGCGCGGACCGCGAGGGGCGGCTGCCGGAGGCGGTGTTTGCCGGGGCGTTCGTGGGGCTCGCGCTGCTGACGCGACACGAGCTCGCGCTGCTGCTCCTGCCGATCCTCCTGGTGCACGCCACGACGCCTGGCGCGTCGGTGCGCCTGAAGCGCGCGATGGCGACGGTGGCCGGTGCGGCGCCCGCCCTGCTTTTGTCGCTGGCCTACAACGCCATGCGGTTTGGCGATCCATTCGACACCGGGTACATGCGCGATCCGACATCAGCCTTCGGCAGCTCGGTGTGGAACGGGCTCTACGGCTTGCTCTGCTCCCCGGCAGCGTCGCTCTTCGTCTACTGTCCGTTGGCCCTCGGCGGTGTCGCGGCACTCGTGTGGCTGGCGCGGGAGGATCGTCGAACGGCTGCGCTCCTCGGGGGCACCGTCACGCTGGTCGTGCTGTTTTACGCACAGCTTGGCAACTGGATCGCCGGACGTTCATACGGTCCGCGCTATCTCGTTCCCCTCGTGCCGTTGCTGCTGCTGCCGCTGGCCTGGCGATTCTTGCCGGGCCGACGGCTCGGCCGAGAGCTGGCGGCGCTCTGTGTGCTCAGCGCCGTCGTCCAGGTACCCGGGGTGCTGGTCGACTACGCCAAAGTGAGCGTGGCGAACGCACGTGAGAACGGCGCGCCAACGAAAGGCGAACGTGTCGGCGACTGGAACACATCGCCGCTCGCCCTCAACACCCGGGCAGCGATCGACTCGACGCCGCAGAATGTGCGGTGGCTCCTGGGAACTGCGCCGCTGCCCCCGCTGCCAGGCGGCGACGACCGCGATTTCTCGCAGCGGTTTTCGTATAGTCTCGACTTCTGGTGGCTGTACCTCATGTTCATGCGGACGATCGGACACACTGCGGCGCTCGCAGTGGCGGTCACGGGCGGATGCCTGCTGGCCGCTCAGGCGTTGTACGTGGCGCGTCTCGTCCGTCGGCAGGACTAACGGGGCGCGTGCCGAATTGAGCGGCGTGCGAGTCGCCGATTGATCCGCTCGAAACGGTAGTCTGACCAACGTGACTACGAATCGCCGAATCGATTCGGTGGCAGTCCTCGGCGCCGGCACGATGGGCGCGCAGATTGCCGCGCACGTCGCCAACGCCGGCCTCCCGGTGCTGCTGCTCGATCTCGATGATCGGACCGCGCGCGAGGGGCTGAAGCGCGCCAGGGCGCTGAAACCGGACCCGTTCTTCGACGCCGGCGTCGCCACCCGCATCGCGACGGGCGGCTTCGATGCCGACCTCTCGCGCATTGCCGACGCCGACTGGATCGTCGAGGCCGTCGTCGAGCGTCTCGACGTCAAGCGCGCGCTGCTCGAGCGCGTGGACGCTGTCCGCAGGCCTGGTGCCATCGTCAGTTCCAACACATCGGGGATTCCCCTCGCGTCGCTGGCCGAAGGCCGCTCGGAGGATTTCAGGCGTCACTGGATCGGCACGCACTTCTTCAATCCGCCGCGGTATCTGCACCTGCTCGAGGTGATTCCCACGCCGGAGACGGACCCCGACGTCGTGCGATCGGTGAGCGACTTCGCCGATCACCGCCTCGGGAAGGGCGTCGTCATCGCGAAGGACACGCCCGGGTTCATTGCGAATCGTCTGGCACTCTTCGGTGTGCTGCGGATGCTCGAGGTCCTCGAGCGTGGCGACTTCACGGTGGAAGAGATCGACGCGATCACCGGTCCCGCGATCGGGCGGCCGAAGAGCGCGACGTTTCGCACGATGGATATCGCGGGCCTCGACGTCCTGTCGCTCGTGGTGAAGGACCTGCACGCACGCCTGCCGGCCGGCGAAGGCGACGCGTTCAAGACGCCTGTGCTGCTCGAGCGCATGCTCGCGGCCGGACTTCTCGGCGAGAAGAGCGGCGGCGGGTTCTACAAGCGGGTGAAGACGCCCGGCGGCGAGTCGGAGATCCTCGCGCTCGATCCGTCGACGCTCGAGTATCGCGCATTGGCGCCGGTCCGCCTCGGCTCGCTCGAGCAGGCGAAGTCGATTGACGAGGTGGGCGCGCGCGTGCGGTCGCTGTTCCTCGGCTCCGACCGAGTCGGCCAGTTCCTTCGAGCGACGCTCGCGCCGACGCTGGTCTACTGCGCGGATGCCGCGCGCAAGGTCGCGCACAGTCTCGGCGACGTCGATCGCGTGCTGCAATGGGGCTTCGGCTGGGAGCTGGGGCCGATCCAGACGATCGACGCCATCGGCGTCCGCGAGGTCGTGGACGCCTGGCGGGCGGTGGCCGTGTCGGGCGCGACGACGCCCGCCGTCCTGGCCGGTGATGACGTCCAGCAACGGAATCAGGTTCGCGAGACTCCGCTCGTGCCCGGCGCTCCCGGGCTGCTGCTCCTTCGCGTTTCGCGCCATCGGGGCGGCGTCGTCTCGAAGAATGCTGGCGCCAGCCTTGTCGACCTCGGCGACGGCGTCCTGGCGGTCGAGTTCCACTCGAAGATGAACGCGATCGGCGGCGATGCGATCGAGATGATTCGCCGCGGCGTCGCCGAGGCGGAGCGGAATCACCAGGCGCTCGTCATCGGGAACGAAGCGCCGAATTTCTCTGCCGGCGCCAACCTGATGCTGCTCCTCCTCGAAGCACAGGAGGGCAACTGGGATGAGGTGGACCTGATGGTTCGCGCGTTTCAGGGCGCCACGTCGGCGCTACGCTATTCGAAGGTGCCGGTCGTCGTCGCGACGGGCGGCCTGGCGATCGGCGGCGGCTGCGAGATTGCGCTCCACGGGCATCGCGTCCAGGCCGCGGCAGAGACCTACATCGGGCTTGTGGAGCTCGGCGTGGGGCTGATCCCCGCCGGCGGCGGAACCAAGGAGATGCTGGCGCGGGCGATGGACGCGCTGGGTCCTCAGGAGGACGCGCAGCACGCCGTGCAGCAGGTGTTCGAGACGATCGGCTTCGCGCGCGTCTCGACCAGTGCGGCTGAGGCCAGGCGTCTCGGCTATCTGCGCGACGTGGACGGCGTCACGATGAATCGCGAGCGGCTCATCGCCGATGCGAAGCAGCATGCGTTGAACCTCGTGCGGGACGGGTATCAGACGCCGGTGCGCGGGCGGATGGTGCGCGTAGGTGGCGATTCGGTTCGGGCGGCGCTCATGCTGGGAGTGCATCTTGCGCTGCGCGCCGGCCGTGTCACAGACCACGACGCCGTCGTCGCTCGCGAGCTGGCGACGATACTTGCCGGAGGTCACCTGCCGCACGCGACGACGGTGTCTGAGGAGTACTTGCTGGAGCTGGAACGCGAGTCGTTCGTGAGGCTGTGCGGCGAGCAAAAGACACTCGAGCGCATCGCCCACACGTTGAAAACGGGGAAGCCGCTTAAGAATTGACTCGCGTACTGTATTGATACGGGGGACTGTCCCCAACCCTGTGGAAGTGTTCCGAGATGGAACACGAAAGGTGGCAGAAACTGATGATCGATGTAGGAAGCGGACCGCCCCTGGTGCTGATCCCCGGGATGCAGGGACGCTGGGAATGGGCGCGGCCGACGGTCGACGAGCTCGCGCGGACGTTCCGCGTCCTCAGTTTCTCGCTCGCCGGCGACCCCGGAAGCGGATCGCGCATCGATCCGCGCCTCGGCTTCGACTCGTTCGTCGTGCAGATCGATCGGGCGCTCGAGAATGCCGGCGTGAACTCGGCGACGATTTGCGGGATCTCGTACGGCGGCCTGATTGCGTACCGCTACGCGACGCTGCGCCCGGAGCGCACCCGGAACCTGGTCCTCGCCTCCGCGCTGCCGCCCGACTACGAGCCCGATCATCGCTTCCGGTTCTACGAGCGCGCCCCTCGCCTGCTCTTCCCGATCTTCATCGTCGGCTCGGCCCGTCGCGTCTCGCCTGAAATTCGCCAGGCCCTGCCTCGCTGGACGGATCGCGCACGCGGCGCCGTCGCACAGGGCTTCCGCGTCCTCGGCGCGCCTGCATCTCCGACGCGCATGTGCGAGCGAATGCGGCTCCTCGAGCACGTCGACTTCAGAGCGCGCACGCGCGTCACCGCTCCGACGCTGGTGCTCACCGGCGAGCCTGGTCTGGATCGCACCGTGCCGGTGGACCTCACCGAGCGCTACCTGAATCTGATTCCCGGCGCCGAGCGCGCGTGGCTCCCTCGCACGGGGCACATGGGCACCGTGACCCGGCCTGGCGAGTTCGCGCGGCTCGTCCACGAGTTCGTGGCCCGCCGGGAGGACCCGATGAACGACCTCAACGCCAGAATGGCCGGCTGATGGCGCACGACACGATGCGCGAGTTCAAGGGGCCGGCCGGACGCCTCGAGGCCCTCATCGAGCCGCCGGTCCTCGCGCCTGGCCAGCCTCACCGCGCAGCCGTGGTCTTCGCCCATCCTCTCCCCACCGAGGGCGGGACGATGCACACGAAGGCCGTGTTCAGGGCGACAAAGGCCCTGGCGAAGATCGGATGCGCCGTGCTGCGCTTCAACTTTCGCGGCGTCGGCGGCAGCGAGGGCACCTGGGACGAAGGTCCCGGTGAACTCGAGGATTTCCGCGCCGCGCTGGACGTGATGGCGACGCGCTATCCAGACGCGGAGCTCTGGGCGGCAGGGTTTTCGTTCGGATCCTGGGTCGCGCTGACCGTCGGCGCGCTCGACGACCGCGTCCGCGTGTTGATCGGCATCGCGCCGCCGGTCGATCGCTACGACTTCTCCGCCGTGCGCGTCAGCCACAAGCCCAAGTTCTTCATCCAGGGCAGCATGGACGAGATTTGTCCGCTGAAGCGCATGTACGAGTTCTACAGCGACCTGCCGGAGCCCAAAGAGCTCGCGGTCATCGACGGCGCCAGCCACCTGTTCGACGGCAGGGTCACAGAAGTGGGCGACGCGGTCGAAGATCTGTTGGGTGATTACCAGACGCCGGTCAATTGAGGTGCTGCAGCGCCGCAGTGCTGCAGTGCCGCAGTGACGTCGCCGTCCGAAGAGTGGTCCTTACGATGATCGACGCTGTCATCGTCTCTGCGGTCCGAACTCCGGTGGGCAAAGCGCCCTTGGGGTCGCTGCGCAGTGCCAGGCCTGACGACCTCGCCGCCGTCGTGCTGGCCGAAGCGCTGCGCCGCGCGCCGGGCGTGGACGCCGCGGAAATCGACGACGTGATCATGGGCTGCGCGATGCCCGAAGCCGAGCAGGGGCTCAACGTCGCGCGCATCGCAAGTCTGCGCGCCGGGCTGCCCGTCAGCGCCTCAGCCATGACCGTGAACCGATTTTGCGCCTCCGGGCTGCAAGCCATCGCGCAGGCCGCCGAGCGGATCGCCTCAGGACAGGCGACGGCGATTCTCGCCGGCGGCACCGAGTCGATGAGCCTCGTCCCTATGGGCGGACACAAGGTCGCCCCGAACCCGACGCTCGTCGAGCGCTACCCAGACGTCTACCTGACCACCGGACTCGTGGCCGAGAACCACGCGCGCGAGCTGAACATCTCGCGCGACGCGCAGGATGCCTTCGCGCTTCGGAGCCACCAACGTGCGGTGGCGGCTGTGGATGCCTCTCGCTTCGACGACGAGATCCTTCCAATCACGACATCGGTCGTGGACGGCGCGAACGATAAGCGGCCGACGGCGCGCGACGTCATTGTTCGAGTGGACGACGGTCCCCGCCGTGACACGTCCATGGAAGCGCTGACGAAACTGCGACCGGCATTTCACGCGCACGGCACGGTCACCGCCGGCAATTCGTCGCAGATGAGCGACGGCGCCGCGGCCGTGCTGGTGATGAACGCCGCGCGCGCACGTGAGCTGAATCTGTCGCCGCTCGCGCGCTTCGTCACCTACACGACTGCAGGTGTTGAGCCGGAACGCTTCGGCCTCGGCCCGGTCCCCGCCGTGCAGAAGGCGCTCGCCCACAGCGGCCTGACGCTGGACGCCATCGACCTTGTCGAGCTCAACGAAGCGTTCGCCGCGCAAGTACTGGCCTGCCTGGCCTCGCTGTCCATCGATCCGGATCGCCTGAACGTCAACGGCGGAGCCATCGCCCTCGGCCACCCACTCGGCTGCACCGGCGCCCGGCTGACGACCTCGCTCCTCTACGAGATGCGCCGCCGGAAGGCCCGCTACGGCCTCGTCACCATGTGCGTCGGCGGCGGCATGGGCGCGGCCGGCCTCTTCGAGAGGATGTAGCGCCGTGGACGCACCCCGCGGCGGCGCGTGGCTGCTGGCACAGCCGGGCCAGACGTTCACGCCGGAACGGCTCTCGGACGACCAGCGCCTCATCATCCAGACAACGACGGAGTTCGCGGATCAGGAGGTGCTGCCGGCGCTCGAGGCGCTCGAACGCAAGGACTGGGGCGTCGGCCGATCGCTGGTCGAGCGCTGTGGCGCGCTCGGCCTGCTCGGCGTCGACGCGCCCGAGCAGTACGGCGGCCTGGCGCTCGACACCGTCTCCTCGATCATCGTGGCAGAGCACATTGCGCGCTCGGCGTCGTTCGCGACGACGTTCGGCGCGCAGGCCACGCTGTCGGTCCTGCCGATCGCGATGTTCGGCACCGACGATCAAAGAGCGCGGTACCTGCCTGGCCTCGTCGCGGGCACACTGGTGGGCGCGTACGCGCTGACCGAGGCAGGCTCGGGATCCGACGCGCTGAGCGCGCGGGCCGTCGCGACGCGCCAGCCCGATGGCAGCTACCGGCTGTCCGGCGAGAAGATGTGGATCACCAACGGCGGCTTCGCCGACGTCGTGATCGTCTTTGGGAAAGTCGATGGCGAGCACTTCTCCGCCTTCATCGTCGAGCGCGCGTTCGGCGGCCTGACGAGCGGCCACGAAGAGCACAAGATGGGGCTGCACGGCTCTTCTACGACGGCGCTGGCGCTGCAGGACGTGCCCGTGCCGGCGGCCAATGTCCTCGGTGAGATCGGGCGCGGCCACAAGGTCGCATTCAATGTGCTGAACTTCGCGCGGCTCAAGCTCGGCGCGATGTGCCTCGGCGGTTGCCGTGTGGGCATCGCCGAAGCGGCGCGCTACGCGGCTACGCGACGGCAATTCGGTCATGCAATTGCGTCGTTCGGCGCCATCCGTCACAAGCTCGGCGAGATGACCGCACGTACCTACGCGCTCGAATCGCTGGTCTATCGCGTGGCCGGCATGATCGACGAGCGACACGCCAGCAGCCCTGCCGCGGGCCTGCCGCCGACACTGGAGGAGTTCGCCATCGAGGCCTCGATCGCGAAGGTGGCCGGCAGCGAGACGCTCGATTACGTCCTCGATGAGAACGTGCAGATCCACGGCGGCAACGGCTATGTCCGCGACTACCCCGCCGAGCGCCATTACCGGGACGCGCGCGTCAATCGAATCTTCGAAGGGACGAACGAAATCAACCGGCTCCTGATCCCGGGGCTTCTCGTGAAGCGCGCCGTGAAAGGTGACCTCGCGCTGATCCCCGCCGCGCGTCAATTGCTGGATGCGCTCATGAGCCCGGGCAGTCCGTCTGGCGGCGACGGTTCGAGCGCCGAGCCGCTCGACGCCGAGACTCAGGCAGTGGCGTCCTTCAAGAAGGTCGTGCTGCTGGGGCTGGGCGCGGCCATGCAGCGCTTCGGCCAGTCGCTGCCCGACGAGCAGGAATCGTTGCTCTGGCTTGCGGACCTTGGCATCGATACGTTCGCCGCCGAAAGCGCCGTGCTCCGCGCCAGGGCCGCCGTGCGCGCCGGTGGCAGCGACGCCACGCTCCACGAGGCCGCGGCCCGGGTGTTCGTGAGCGACGCGGCGCTGCGCGTCGAGATGACCGCCCGACAACTGCTGGCCGCCCTCGCAGACGGCGACACTCTGCGGACGCATCTTGCGGGGCTGCGGCGGGTTCTCAAGGTGACGCCGACAGCAACGGTGCCGCTCCGCCGGACGCTCGCAGACCGGTCGGTCGAGCGCGGGCGTTATCTCTTCTAGCCCTACCTGTTATTCTGAGGAGCGTGTCCGTTCGTCGTCTGATCGCTGGATTCACGCTCGCCGCGACCTTCGCGGCCTGCAGTTCGGGCCCTCCAGACGACGAGGCGGGCTTTTCCAGGGACCTGGCAGCCTTTCGCGAGGCCAAGGACCAGGCGTTTCAGCAGGCCGACTCGCCGGTACCTCCCGATCGACGCCAGGCGCTCCTGCCGCTCGCGTACTTTCCGGGCTCGTACGCCTACCGCGTGCCCGCCGTCCTGCGCGTGGAGCCGACAAGGGTTACCCTTGAGATGCTCACTTCGACAGGCCAGCGCCGGATGATGCAGCGCGTCGGCAAGCTCGAGTTCTCGGTCAAGGGCTCGTCGTTGACGCTCGGCGCATTCGTCGAGGTCGGCGCGCCGAACTTCGACCGGCTCTTCGTCCCGTTCACGGATCTGACGAGTGGCTCCGAGACCTATCCGGCCGGCCGCTATCTCGATCTCGACCTCACGAAGACGGGGATCTACGTCCTCGATTTCAATCGCGCATACAACCCCTATTGCTACTACAACAAGACCTACGACTGCCCGATTCCTCCGCGTGAGAACCGCCTCCAGGTTCCGGTTCGCGCTGGGGAGAAGACCAAGGACGTGGCCTCCCCATCAGGGACCGCGGGATGACGCCTGACGCGGTGGTCTTCGATTTCGACGGCGTGCTGGCGAATACCGAGCCGCTGCACCTGCGCGTCTATCAGGTGCTCGCCGCCGAGCACGGCTTCAGCTTCACGACCGACGAGTACTACAGCCGCTATCTTGGCTTCGACGACGTGGGCGTGTTCGAGGCGCTGTCGCGGGACAAGGGCCTGCGCGTGGACGGCGATCGGATGGCGGCGCTCATCGAGCGCAAGACGGTGCTCTTCCAGTCGCTCGTCCGCGAATCGGCAGTGCTCTTCCCGGGAACGGCGGCGTGTCTCCGAGCGATGCGGGCGGCATGCCCGATTGCGATCGCCTCCGGGGCGCTGTCGCACGAGATCATCCTCATCCTCTCGTCGGCCGGTCTCGACGGGATCGTCCCCGTCATCGTCGCGGCCGGAGACACCCCGCGGGGGAAGCCGGCGCCGGATCCGTATCAGCTCGCGATGGAACGGCTGAGCGCGGCCGCCGGGCGTCACCTTCGGCCCGAAGCCTCGGTCGCCATCGAGGACTCGCGCTGGGGTCTCGAATCAGCCAGAGACGCCGGGATGCTCACCGTGGCGCTGACGACGAGCTATGCGGCGTCGGAGCTCGGGCAGCCCGACCTCGTGCTGTCGGACATCGCCGAGGCGACGCCCGTACGTCTCGGGGCGCTCGTCGCCGCGGCGGGGGCGCGGCGAGCGGAGGCCGGCGCATGAATCCACGGCTCGTCGACGAGTTCCTGGCCGCCGTCAACGCGACGGACGAGAGCCCGGCGCGCGCGGCACTGGTCGCGGCGCGTGTCGCCTACCCGAAGCTGGATCCGACCGCGTGGCTCGCGGAGCTCGACGTGTACGGAGATGCAGCGCGACAGCATCTCGAGCTCGGCGTCGGCGGCAATCCCCCGACCCGCACCAGGCTGCGCGTCGTGTCGGAATTCTTCTTCGGCCAGCTGGGGTTCGTCGGCAACCGCGAGCGCTACGAGGATCCCCGCAACAGCTTCCTGAACGACGTGATCGCCCGGCGCACCGGCATCCCGATTACATTGGCCATCGTCTTCATGGAGGTTGCCGCGCGTGCCGGCCTGACGATCGACGGCGTGAACTTCCCCGGCCACTTCCTGATGCGATGCCCCGAGCCCGACCGGCCGGAGCCAGCCGCCCTCATCGTCGATCCGTTCAACGGCGGCGCCGTCCTGAGCGACGCCGACTGCCTGAGGCTGCTGAAGACACACGCCGGCGCCGAGGCGATGCTCGAGCCCGGCATGCTGCAGCCGGCCGGCAAGCAGGCGATCCTGCTGCGGGTGCTGCTGAACCTGAAGCGGGCCTTCGTGCGGATGCGGTCGTTCGACTACGCCCGCGACGTGTCAGAGCTGCTCGTCGCGCTCGATCCGTCGGCGTTGACGGAGCTCCGCGATCGCGGGCTGCTGGCTTCGCACCTGCGCGACTACTCGTCCGCCCTGCGGGATCTGGAAGCGTGGCTCGCCGCCACGGCCGCACAGGGGGACGAGGTCGCGGAAGTCAAAGAGGTCTGGGATCACGTCAAGGCGCTCAGGAAGAGGCTCGCCTCGCTGAACTAGGTCCATGGCTCCATGGGTCCATGGGTCTATGGGTTCATGGGTCCATGGGAAAAGCGCGGGGTGTTGCCCATGGACCTATGGACTTATGGACCTATGAACCCAGCTTTCGCGTACGCACACGCAGCCGCGAGGGGACACACGACGCAGTGCGGTTCGCCTTCAACGCACGTGGACTGCGCGTGATGGGCCAGATACAACACCGCCTGCCTTCGCGCGGTGATTTCTGTCGGCAGTGTGGCGGCCAACGCCCGGCGTGTCTCGCGAACGAGGCGTCTGGCGCTGGAGCGCGCGGGAGTAACCCCCAGTCGCACGGCCAGCCGGCACAGCGCCTGATCGACCGGCACCACGGCGTGCGGCGACGCGAATAGCAGCAGCCGCGCCGCGCCTGCCTCGCCGAGATTCGGCAGGTCCTTCGCTGCAAGCCATGCCTGGCGCAACGGTCCGGCCAGCTCCGTCCCGAACTCGCGGCGGCGACGGAAGACGTCCACGCCGGTCTCGAGCGCCATGAGGCGTTCGTCCAGGAAGGGACCGCAGAGCCGCACGATCGACTCGAGGCGGCCGCGACCCAGACGCCGCACCGAGTCCGGCGTCATCGCCGGCACCTTGCGCAGCGCCGCCAGGGCGGCGTCGCGTCGCCCGTCGGTCGTGCGCATCCCCAGCACGCTCCACAGGAACACGCCGAAGGCGTCGCCCGGTGGCGGCGCCAGCGGACCGTAGAACGACACCAAGGCAGCGACGTCGGTCACCGCAGCTTGCCGATTTCCTCGTAGAGAAACGCGGAGGCAATCACGCCGTTGTGGAAATTCCCGAGGTCGAGTTTCTCGTTCGGGGCGTGCGCGTTCTCGTCGGGCAGGCCCACGCCGAAGAGCACCGATGGGACGCCGAGGACTTCCTGGAACGTCGAGACGACGGGAATCGATCCGCCTTCGCGGTTGAACACCGGGCTCTTGCCGAAACCCTGCTCGATGGCGCGGCCTGCCGCCTGCACGTACGGATTGTCGAACGCCGCCATCCAGGGCTTGCCGCCGTGCATTCGCGTCAGCTTCACGTCCACGGTCTTCGGCGAGACCTTCTTCAGGTAGGCCTCGAAGAGCTCCGCGATCTTGTCGGGCAGCTGATCGGGCACCAGGCGCATGCTGACCTTCGCCATCGCGGTGGCGGGGATGACGGTCTTTGCGCCGTCGCCGGTAAACCCGCTCAGCAGGCCGTTGACCTCGAACGTCGGCCGCGCCCACACACGCTCGAGGGTCGAGTAGCCGCTCTCGCCGAACAGTCGCGGCGCGCCAAGCTCTTTGCGATAGCGCGTCTCGTTGAACGGCAGCCGCTTCCATTCCCCGCGCTCTTCCTCCCTCAGCTCGCGCACGTCGTCGTAGAAGCCGGGGATCTTGATCCGCCCCCCGCGGTCCTTCATCTGCGCCAGGATCTGCCCGAGAACGAACGCCGGGTTCGCCACCGCGCCACCGAAAGACCCCGAGTGCAAATCCGAGCTGGTGCCCCGCACGTCGATCTGGAAATAAGCCAGGCCGCGCAGCCCGTAGCAGATCGACGGCACGCCGCGGTCGAACATCGGCGAGTCCGAGATCACGACGACGTGGGCTTTGAGAAGCTCACGGTTGTCGGCGACGAATTTATCGAGGTGCGTGGAGCCGACCTCCTCTTCGCCTTCGAGGAACACCTTGATGTTCACCGGCAGCGACCCGGTCTGCTTCAGCCAGGCCTCAATCGCCTTGAAATGCATGAAGATCTGGCCCTTGTCATCGGCGGCCCCGCGCGCGTAGATCTCGCCGTCGCGGACGGTGGCCTCAAACGGCGGCGAGGTCCAGAGATCCAGCGGATCGACCGGCTGCACGTCGTAGTGCCCGTAGAACAGGATCGTCGGCGCGCCCGCCGCGCCCAGCCACTCGCCGTAGACGACCGGGTTGCCGGGTGTGTCGAACAGCTTCACGTCGGCGAGGCCGATGCGCGTCAGCTCCTCGGCCGTCCACTCGGCGCACCGGACGACGTCGCCATGGTGCGCGGGCAGCGCGCTGATGCTGGGAATCGCGAGATACGCCTTCAGCTCGTCGACGTATCGATCGCGGTGGAGGTTGATGAAATCAACGACGGTATTGGTCATGGTTGTGGGTGGGCAGGTCTGATGGCCTGCGCTGCAGTCGAAGCCGTGGGCTATGGGGTGGTCGGATGTTCGATCGGGAGGTCGAGCCTGTCGCCCCACTCGCGCCACGAGCCGAGATAGTTGCTGACGTTCGGGTACCCGAGCAGCCGCAGCGCCAGATACGAGTTCGCCGCGCGATAGCCGCCCTGGCAGTACGCGATCACTTCGCGGTCGGGCGTCACACCGGCGGCCTCGTACATGGCGCGCAGGTCGTCCGCCGACTTGAACGTGCCGTCGGCCGCGAGGTTGCGCGTCCACTCGATGTGAATGGCGCCCGGCACCGCGCCGCCGCGGGCCGATCGCACGGTGGTCCCGCAGTACTCGCCGTCGCTGCGGGTATCAAGTACGGCCACGTCGGCCCGTCCAAGCTTGTCGTGCAGATCCTTCCACGTCGCAAGAATCGGCGCGTGCCGCGACCCCGTCCACGTGGACGGCACCGGCGCCTCGACGTCCGTCGTCAGGGGAAATCCGGCGGCCGTCCATGCCTTCGTGCCGCCGTTCAGCACGCGCACGTGCGGATGGCCGAAGTATTCGAGGAACCAGAACGCCCGCGCGGCGAGCATGCCGGACTGCGATTCGTAGAGCACGACCGGGCGATCGGCGGTCACGCCGCGACTGGCCAGCAGGTGTTCGACGATCCACAGGAACGACTTCAACGGCGCCGAATCGGTGTCGGTCAGGCTCAGGCCGAAGAGGTCGAGATGCACCGCGTGCGGCAGGTGGCCGGCCGCGAACTGCTCGGCGGGCCGCAGGTCGATCAGGAGCGGCGCCGTCGCGCGGTGCGCCAATTCCCGCGACAGGTCGGCCGGCGACACCAGCAACTGCGGGTTGGCGTACTCGGACCGCATCAGGTCAGCCTATCATTTTGGCAGGAAAACAGCCGAGGTGACGCCGTTCGACGTGGTGTCCGAGATGCGCGGCCCCGGACGGCCCGCTCCAAGCAGCCGGCACTCGTAGTCGAGGGACGCCATCCACGCGATCAGCGCCTCCGGTGTTTCGCCGCTGACGATCGGCAGCAGATGCGGGTGCAGCTCAACCAGCAGCGTCGGCCTGCTGCATTCGAGGTGGCGAGTGGCGCCTCTCAGCGCACGTCCTTCGGCGCCCTCGACATCCACCTTGATGAACCGCACCGCGCCGTCGATCACGTCGTCGATGGCGACCGTACGAGTCGGCTCACCGTCGCCGGCCTGCTGGTCGTCTATCCAGCAGTGCGCGGAGGACGAGCCCGCTGGCGGATACCGAAGCCATGCGCGGCCACTGACGTTGGACGCGGCAGCCCGCACGACGTCCGTCCAGGAGTCAAAGCCATTGGCGGACAGGGATCGGCGAAGACACTCGACGTGCGCACCGAAAGGCTCAACGGCAGTCACCTTCCCCGTCGGCCCCACCAGACGCGCGAGGCGCAGGGCGTAAGCGCCGATGTGCGCGCCGAGATCGATCACGGCATCGCCGGGTTGGACCGCGGCGCGCACGAAGTCCAGCTCGTTCAGCTCGTAGCAATCGACGAGGATTGGCTCGACGACGGCGGTGTCGCCGCGCTCGACATGAAGAATCAGCCCGTCGAGCGTGACGATGGCTGGCGCGCTCACGAAGCCGGGGCTGGCTTGCGGGGCTTGTCGTTCACGTTGCCGCCGTCGGACCACTCGCGGCCGCTCCTCGCCATCAGCTCGACCGCGTCTTTCGGGCCCCAGCTTCCGGACGCGTAGTTCGGGAAGTCGCGCGGCGGCAGCGCGCGCCAGACGTCGAGGATTGGCTGCACCACGGACCATCCGGCTTCGACCATGTCGGAGCGCTGGAAGAGCGTCGCGTCACCCGTCATGCAGTCGTACAGCAGCCGCTCGTAGCCGGTGCTCGGCGCGGAGCCAAAGTAGTCGGCGTAGTCGAACGACATGTTGACGTTGCCGAGCCGCAGTTGCGGTCCCGGAATTTTCGCGCTGAAGCTCAGGGCGATCCCCTCGTCGGGCTGCAGGTGCAGGATGAGGCGATTCGGCTCGAACTGCTCCACTGGCGTGTCACGAAACAGCAGGAACGGCGGCCGCTTGAACTGAATCGTGATCGTCGTCTCGCGCTTCGGCAGCGACTTCCCCGTTCGGAGATAGAAGGGCACATCCGCCCAGCGCCAGTTGTCGACGTGCAACTTCAGCGCGACGAAGGTCTCGGTCGTCGAGTCGGGTGGCACGCTCGGCTCGTTGCGATAGGCCGCGCGCGCCTGTCCCTTCACGACGCCCGCCCCATACTGGCCGCGGACGGAATCGTGCAGCACTTCCTGGGGCGTGAAGGGGTTGATGGCCCGCAGGACCTTCGTCTGCTCGTCGCGCACCGCGTTGGCGTCGAAGGAGCTCGGCGGCTCCATCGCCGTCAGCGAGATCAGCTGAAACAGGTGATTCGGCACCATGTCGCGCAGGGCGCCCGATCGATCGTAGTAGCCGCCGCGCTGCTCGACGCCCACCGTTTCGGAGGCCGTGATCTGCACGTGATCGATATAGCGCCGGTTCCAGATCGGCTCGAACACGCCGTTGCCAAAGCGGAACGCCAGGATGTTCTGGACGGTCTCCTTGCCGAGATAGTGATCGATGCGATAGGTCTGCGTTTCCTTCAGGACCTGTCCGACCTGCCGGTTCAGCGACTGGGCCGAGGCGAGGTCCTGGCCAAACGGCTTCTCGATCACCACGCGCCGCCAGTAGCCGTCTTCCTCGGCCGAGAGGCCCGAGGCGCCGAGTTGGGTCACCACCGGCCCGAACAGCGTTGGCGCCACGGCCAGGTAATACAGGACGTTCTTCGACGTGTTGAACTGCTTGGCAAGCTCGTCGATCCGCGCCTGAATCTGCGCGTAGATCTCAGGCTGCTCGACGTCGCCACCCAGGTAGAACATCCGCTGCAGGATCCAGTCGCGGCAGTGTGGGTCCTTCGACTCGTCGCACTCAGTCAGATCTTCGCTGACCCTCTGCCGGAACTCGTCATCGGACAGCGGCTGGCGCGCCACACCGAGCACGACGAACTCGTCAGGCAGCAGTCCGCCGACGCGCAGATTGAACAGCGCCGGCACCAGCTTGCGTCGCGTGAGGTCGCCCGACGCGCCGAAGATCACCATCACGCACGACGGCGCTGGCGGAGCCGGCGCCTGCGAGCCGTGCTCCGCGCGCTTCGCGCGATCCTCGATCGAGGGGGAGGACGGCTTGCCGCGATCGTCGTTCATGGGTGGATCCTTCCAGGTTCCTGGGTGCCTCGTTCCAGGTTCCGGGGTTCCTGAACCCGGAACCTTGAACCCGGAACCTTGAACCCTGATCCCTATTTCAACGCCGCCTCTATCGCCTGCCGCAGCTCCGGCGATTCCGGCGTCACGTTGCTCGGGAAGAACGCGACGACCTTGCCGTCTTTGCCGATCAGGTACTTGCTGAAGTTCCACTTCGGCAGGTTCCCGGTCTGCCCGAGCCACGAGTAAATCGGGGACTGGTCGGGGCCTGCCTTGGTCACGACTTTCGAGAACATCGGGAACGTCACCTTGTAGTTCAACTCGCAGAATTGCTTGATTTCCTCGGACGTGCCGGGCTCCTGGCCGCCGAAATCGTTGCTCGGGAACCCGAGGATCACGAAACCGCGCGGGCTCAGCTCCGAATACAGCGTCTGCAGGCCCTTGTAC
>JBKPSY010000142.1:0-5272 GCA_046735235.1 Acidobacteriota bacterium
CTGCTCTACCGGCGGCCGGTCGCGGCGCTGGTCGGCGAGCGCGCCGCGAACACGGCGCTCCTGGCGTCGGCATCGCTGCTCCTGGCGCTCGCGCTGGCGCTGCCGGCCGCGTTCGTCACGGCGACGCGTCCGCGCTCGATCGCCGCGCGCGCGATTCGCGCGCTCTCGCTGCTGCTCGTATCGGTGCCGCCGTTTGTCGGTTCCCTCGTGCTCGTGCTTCTCGCGGTCCGGACGTCGTGGCTGCCCGCCGGCGGGATGACATCCGGCAACGACCTGGCCGGAATCCCGCTGGTCCTCGACGTGCTGTGGCACCTGCCGTTGCCGATGCTCGCGCTCGCGCTGCCGCTGGCCGGCACGTTCGAGCGGCTGCAGGCGCAGGCGCTTGCGGCCGCGCTGACCGAGCCGTTCGTGCACGCGGCGCGCACGCGCGGCATCCCTGAGTCGCTCGTGCTGCGGCGTCACGCGTGGCGCCTGGCGCTCAAGCCGGTGGCCGGCGTCGGCGGGCTCGCGTTCGGCGCGCTGCTGAGCGGCTCGTTCGTCGTCGAGCTCGTCACGGCGTGGCCGGGGCTCGGCCGCCTGACGTACGACGCGCTGATGCACCGCGACCTGCCGCTCGTCGCGGGCTGCGCGGCGGCTGGCACGGCGTTGCTGGCCGCGGGCCTCTTCGCCGCCGACGCGCTGATCGCGTGGAGCGACCCGCGAATCGCGCGCGGCGACGCGCAGATGACGGCAGAAGCGGCATGAGGTCGCGTGCCGCCGCCGTTCTCCTGGGCCTGCTGGCCCTCATGGCCCTCTTCGCGCCGGTCATCGCGCCGCACGACGCCGGCGCGCGCTTCGCCGATTCCGTGGACGCGCCGCCGACGCCGATCCGGATCGTCGCCGATGGCGCGCTGACGCGGCCGTACTTCCATCCGTGGCAGCTCGCGGACCGCCTCGAGGCGCGGTACGACGAAGACGTGTCCACGCGGGTGCCGCTGACGTTTTTCTCGGGCGGCCGGCTGGTCAGCGATCCCGGCGATCCGTCGCGGCCCTTCCTGCTGCTCGGCGGCGACAGCTCGGGACGCGACGTCTTCGCGCGGCTCGTGATCGGCGCGCGCGTGTCGCTCGGCATCGCGCTGGTCGCAACCGTCGCATCGGTAGCGCTGGGGCTGCTGGTGGGAGGACTGGCGGGCGCGCGCGGCGGCTGGATCGACGCCGTGCTCATGCGGCTCGCCGACGTCGTCGCGGTGCTGCCGGCGATCTATCTCGTCGTCACGCTTCGATCGGCGCTGCCGCTGGTGTTGCCGGCGGGCGCGAGCATCGCCATCCTCGTGGTGCTGCTCTCGATCGTCGGCGCGCCGTGGATCGCCAGGGGCGTGCGGCCGATTGTCGCGGCCGAGCGGCAGACGGGGTACGCCGAGGCCGCGCGCGCGACGGGGGCCTCGCCCTGGCGCGTGCTCTGGCATCACCTGCTGCCGGCCAGCTTCGGCTTCGTCGCGCGGCAGGCGTCGCTGCTCGTGCCCGCGTTCGTGCTGGCCGAGAGCACGCTGTCGTTCATCGGCCTCGGGCTGCCCGACACGGTCCCGAGCTGGGGCACGTCGCTGCAGGACGCCTCCACGCTCGGCTCGATCGCGCTCTATCCCTGGCTCCTCGCGCCGGCCTTTGCAGTTTTTTTGCTGACGCTGCTCGTGAACCTGGCTATTGGAACTGACGCGGTCGGGTCCTTGGGACTGACGCAGTCGGGTCCTGAGAACTGACGCGGTCGGGTCCTGGGAACTGACGCGGTCGGGTCCTGGGAACTGACGCGACCGCGTCCTCGGCGGCGCTCTACTTGCCGTCAGGGGGAAGCTTCTGCAGCTCTCCCTTGTAGGTCACGGTCTGGTCGAATTCGATCCGCACGTCGAACGCCAGCGTCTCGTAGCCGTCCGCGCGAATCTCGATGTGGTGCGCGCCGACTTCCATGTTCAGCTTCTGGAACATCCCGTCGTAGTCGTCCACGAGGCCGCTGAAGTAGCCGTCCACGTAGACCTGCGCGTCGCTCGGCTTGACCTTCAGCTTGAGCGAGCCGTACCAGACGTCGCCGCCTCCGCCACCGCCGCCGCCGTAGACGGGATAGCCGTAGCCGTAACCGTAACCGGCGCCGTACCCCCACCAGAACGGATCCCAGATGAACCCGGCGTATGGCGGATAGTAGTAGTACGGCGGGTAGTAGCCCGGGTGGTGACCGCCGTGGGGCGGACCCGTTCGGTCAACAGCGGTCCCGACCGCCGTGCGATCGCCGCGCGCGCGCGGCACCGATCCCGAGTTCACGCCGACCGGCCTGACGTCGCCCGTGCGTCCGTGCGTCTCGCCGCGGGTGACGGCGGCGGTCGAGCCGCCGCGCGACTGGCCGCTCGGGTGGCTCGCGGACCCGCCGCGGGACGGACCGGACGCTCCTGAGCTCGATGATGTGGCTTCGGCCCCACGAATAGCTGCCGCGCGCGGCACGGCGACCGTGCCCGGGCCGCCCGACTGACGCATGGCCGGTGCCGGTGCTGGCGCCGCATGTGCTGCCGGCGGCGGACTTGGTGGAGGAGCCGCCGCGGCCGGCGGAGGTGGCGGCGCGGGCTGCGCGGGTGGCGGCGATGACTGCTGCGCCTGCCGGCTTTGTGCTGACGCGACGCCTGGCCCGGCCACCGCCAGGAGAGCGGCGGCAATCAGGACGCGAACGCGAGTGATGACGGTCATGGTCTGGCTCCGGCGGATGCGGTCAGGCCCCGCGGCCGACGCCGGGGGGCCGGCGTCTTACTCAATGATGAAGCAACGACTCTGCCAGCCCGGGCGTGTCCGGCGTCACGGAAATTTCGAGCGATTCCGCGGCACTGTCTCCGGGCGATCTCGTGCATGTCCCCCTTTCTTGACACCTCGGAAAACGCTCCGATAGACTCCGGGCAGTGTTCCCGGCCGCCCGGCCGGCTCAGGCCGTACCGGCTCCCGCCTCGGTTCCCGATGTTTCACAGCACCACGATCCTCGCGATTCGCACGCCGGAGCACACGGTGCTCGCCGGCGACGGCCAGGTCACGTTCGGCCAGACGGTGATGAAGAGCGGCGCCAAGAAGATCCGTCGCCTCTACCATGATCGGATCCTCGCCGGCTTTGCCGGGTCCGCCGCCGACTCGTTCGCGCTCTTCTCGCGTTTCGAAGCCAAGCTCGAACAGTTCCGCGGCAACCTCGAACGCTCGGCCGTCGAGCTCGCGCGCGACTGGCGCACCGATCGCGCGCTGCGCCGGCTCGAGGCCATGCTCATTGTCGCCGACCGCGAGGCGATCTTCCTGCTGTCGGGCACGGGCGATCTCATCCAGCCCGACGACGGCATCGTCGCGATCGGATCGGGCGGCCCGTACGCGCTGGCGGCGGCGCGCGCGCTGGCGAGGAACACCGGGCTCTCCGCGCGCGAGGTGGCCGAGCGCGCCATGGCCATCGCCGCCGAGATCTGCATCTACACGAACGACCGCATCGTGATCGAGGAGCTCTGAGCCGTGGCGATTCACCTGCCCGAGCGCACGCAGTCGTCAATCGACACGCTGACCCCGCGCGAGATCGTCCTCGAGCTCGACAAGCACGTCGTCGGGCAGCACCGGGCCAAGCGAGCCGTCGCGATCGCGCTGCGCAACCGGATGCGGCGGCAGAAGCTGCCGAAGGAGCTCGCCGAGGACGTCGCGCCGAAGAACATCCTGATGATCGGGCCGACCGGCGTCGGCAAGACCGAGATCGCGCGGCGCCTGGCGAAGCTCGCGCAGTCGCCGTTCCTGAAAGTCGAGGCGTCGAAGTTCACCGAGGTCGGCTACGTGGGTCGCGACGTCGAGTCGATGGTGCGCGACCTGGTGGAGCTGGCGATTGCGATGGTCCGCGACGAGCGCTACGAAGAGCTGCGTCCGCAGGCGCGCCAGGCCGCCGAGGAGCGGCTGCTCGACCTGCTCCTGCCCACGCCGGCGCGGCCCGCGTCCGACACCGTCATGCCGCCGCCGGAGGCGAACCAGACGACGCGCGAGCGCCTGCGCGACCAGCTGCGCGAGGGCCGGCTCGATCACCGGACGATCGAGATCGAGACGCGCGATTCCAGCGCTCCCTCGTTCGAGATCGTCACCGGCTCGAACGTCGAGGAAGTCGGCATCAACGTGAAGGACATGCTGCCGGGTCTCTTCCAGGGCCGGACGCGCAAGCGCAAGGTGACCGTGCCCGAGGCGTTCGAGCACCTGATCGGCGAGGAGCTGCAGCGCCTGGCCGACATGGAGACCGTGTCGAAGACGGCCGTCTCGCGCGTGGAGCAGGCCGGCATCATCTTCATCGACGAGATCGACAAGATCGCCGGCCGCGAGGGCAGCATGGGCCCCGACGTCAGCCGCGAGGGCGTGCAGCGCGACATCCTCCCGATCGTCGAGGGGACGACCGTGCACACGAAGTACGGGATGGTGAAGACCGATCACATCCTCTTCATCGCCGCCGGCGCGTTCCACGTGTCGAAGCCGTCGGATCTCATCCCCGAGCTGCAGGGCCGCTTCCCGATTCGCGTCGAGCTCGAGCCGCTCGGGCGCGACGACTTCGTGCGGATTCTCACCGAGCCGAAGAGCGCGCTCGTGAAGCAGTACGTCGCGCTGCTCGACACCGAAGGCGTGACGCTGACGTTCACCGGCGACGCGATCTCGGAGATTGCCGCCGTCGCGGCGGAGGTGAACGAGCGCGCCGAGAACATCGGCGCGCGCCGCCTGCACACGGTGATGGAGCGGCTGCTCGACGAGGTCTCGTTCGAGGGGCCGGAGCTCGCCGGCCGATCGGTTACGATTGACGCGGCGTACGTGCGCCGCATGCTCGCCGACATCGTCGCCGACGACGACCTGTCGCGATACATTCTCTAGATCTCGAGCCACCCAGCGCCTTTGACGGATTTCCCCGGACGATTCGCCCTCACGCGGGCCCTGCGCTCGTCTCGCGCCCGCGCCGCCGTGGTGGCTCTGGCGTTCGTCGTCCTGTCAAGCTGCGGCAAGAAGGGGCCGCCGCTGGCGCCGTACTCGTCCTCGCCCGCCGCGCCGTCGGAAGTGACGATCCGCCGCAAGGGCGACCAGGTCGAAATCCACTTCAAGGTCCCGGTCGCGAACAGCGACGGCCGGAGGCCCGCGAAGATCGATCACGTCGAGGTCTACGCGCTCACGATGCCCGCCGAGAAGATCGACGCGGAAGGCACGGGCGCGGGGGGCAAGGGAGGCACGGGGGGCAGGGGAGGCGGAGGGGGCGGGGCGGGCACGAGTGCCGGCA
>JBKPSY010000143.1:0-8553 GCA_046735235.1 Acidobacteriota bacterium
ATCCTGACCGACCTCAGAATCGGGCAGGACACGAGCCTTCGCCCGGAAACCCTGAGCAGCCTGGCGCAATACAGCAGCGCGACCACCGTCCTCTGGGGACAGTACGTCCAGTTCGGCTCTGAAATCCGCATCGACTCAACGTTGCAGGACACCAGCACCGGCCGCACCGTGCCACTTAAGGCGCAGGCGTCGAACGAAGCCGATCTCCCGAACGCGATTGGACGGCTGGCGGCGTCGGTCCGCGAGAACCTCGCGCTGCCGCCCGAAGCGATCACCGCGCTCGCGGCGACGGCGTTCAAGCCCTCGACGAAGTCGGTGCGCGCGCTCCGGTACTACAGCGAAGGCCTCGATCTGAGCCGTCAGGGGAAATACCTGGACGCGGTGAAAAGCTTCACGGCATCGACGCAAGAAGACGCAAACTTTGCTCTTGCTTATTCCAAGCTCGCTGAAGCCTACGCAACGATGGGGCAGTCGAACGACGCGGATCAGGCATCGCTCAAATCGGTCAGTCTCAGCGACGCGCTTCCGGCGCAGGAGAAGTACCTGATCCAGGCGGCGCGTGCGCGGATCACGTACGACAACCAGAAAGCAATCGACGCGTACGAGAAGCTCGACACGATCATGCCGGGCAGCGACGAAGTGCAGCTCGCGTTGGCGACGCTCTACAAGGACGCGGGCACGTACGACAAGGCCCGTCACCGATTCAAGCAGCTGCTCGATCGCGATCCAAAATACATCGAGGCCCTGCTCGGCGCTGGCCAGGTCGAGAGCTGGAGCGGCAACGGCAGCGACGCCCTGGACTACCTGAATCGCGCGCTGACGCTGGCAATCCAGCGCGGGAACGACGAAGCGCGCGCCAGCGTGCTGCGGACGCTGGGCGCGACGTATGCCGGGATGAACAAGGCAGCCGAAGGGCTTCGCTCCGAGGAGGAGTCCCTCGAGATCGAACGCAGGCTGAACCGTCCAGCGGGCATCGCCGACAGCCTCCACGCGATCGCGCAGATGCAGGACAATGCCGGGAAGCCAGAGGCGGTGAAGACGTATCAGGAAGCCCTGGATCTGCGGAAGAAGATTGGCGACAAGCAGGGCGTCGGCAACGTGCTCAACGATCTTGGCGGCCACTACGCCGGCCGCAACCAGTACGACGAGTCCCTCAAGTGGTTCAAGGCCGCGCTGCAGATTCAGCGGGAAGTGCGGAATCCCGTCTACGAGGCCGCCGCCTTGAGCAACATCGGCACGATCTATCTCTGGCAGGGCAGCTACGACGAGGCGCAGACCTACCTGCAGCAGGCGGCAGCGATTCGCGAGCGCATGAATCTGCCCGGCGATGCCGCCGACACGCTGCACAGCCTGGCGGAGATCTCCGTCAAGACCGGCGCGTACGAAACGGCGCAGGGCCAGTATCTGAAGGCCCTGGATCTCTGGCGCAAAGTGGGCAACCGGCGGGGCGAGGCCATCGAGCTGTACAACCTCGGCGACGTCTTCGAATATGAGGCGAGATATGGCGCGGCGGTGGACTCGAAGGACCACGCCCTGAAGATCTTCAAGGAGATCGGCGACAAGAGCGCGTGGCTGCCGAAGGTGCTGGCCTCGTACGGCAGCGCCCTCAGCCAGATCGGCCAGGGAGCCGAGGCGCAGAAGGTCCTTGGCGACGCGCTGCCCCTCGCGCGCGATCTGAAGAACGACGAGCTCATCGCGCGCATCTTGAACAACCAGGGCGACGCCTTCTACTACCAGGGAGACGTCGCGAGCGCGCGCCGGCAGTACGAGCAGGCCGCGGCGATTGCGGCGCGCGCGAAGCTGCCTCCCGTGTTGCTCATCGCCAAATTGAATTTAGCCAAAGTGAGCGTCCTCGATGGACACGCTCCGCTCCAGACCGTGGCTCTCGAGGCGCTGGGCAGCGACGCTGAACGGCTTGGCCTGAAGTTCGAGTCTGTCTACTGCAAGCTCCTGGCGGGCGCGTCCGAGCGGCTCGCGAAGCGCGATGCCGCCGCGCGCGAACGGCTCGACTCAGTACTCGCTGAGGCGGACCGTCTCGGCGCCCGCGCGCTGCTGGCGCAGGCACACGATCAGCTGTCGCTCCTCTATGCGTCGGAGGGCAACCAGGCAGAGTCCCGCCGGCACTCCGAGAGTGCGCGCCAGCTGCTCGATGCGATCCGCAGGGACGCGCGCGAAGGGGTGCTGCAGCGGCCCGACTTCAAGGCCATTCTCCAGCACCCCAACTAGGCGCTACTTCCCCTTCGCGAAGAAGTCCACGCAGGCTTCGCCGGTGATCGGCAGTCCGGTCGCCGGGTCGTAGAACGCCGGCGACATCACGCAGGCGCGGTACTTATGCCCGACGATGAACCGCGGGTCGATGTCGAGGTTTGCCCGGTACTGGTTCGCGGTGGAGGCCCACGTCAGCCCGTTGCCGTTGAGCATGCCGAGGATGTTCTGGCTGTCCCCGATTGGCTTGCCCTTGTCTGGGCTGCCTGGTGTGATGTCGGTCACCGTCAGTACGAGGACGCTGTTCAGGCCAGGCACGGCGTTGCAGTTGTTCTTCGGGTCCCGCAACTCGACGGCGATCTGCAGGCTGCTGCCGAGTTGCGCCTGTGTATTTTGAGGCGGCTTGATGATCTGAAGGTAGTACTGCGCGTCGGATCGATCGACGACGATGGAATCGTTCGTTTTCGTGAAGATGATCCCCCCGTCGTCGCCACCGTAGAACGCCTTCATCAGATCCGCTTCGAACAGGTTGTGCGGCCACGGATCGCGCAGAATCGTGCTCCCGGATCTCGGCGTGCCGTTCACAACGCAGGCGGTGCCTGATGACAGGTCGGTGGGGCCCGGGAAATAGATGCCGATGCGGAGCAGCGGGAAGAGCGACGGATCCGCGGGCACCAGGCCCCGCCAGATCTCGCGATACACCACGCCCCGATTTCGCGAATACGTCTTGGGCGTCGCCGCTGGGAAGTTCACCAGCCGGCAGTCGACGTTCAACGGGTTGCACGGCGACTCGTCGTTGACGTGCGTGACCTCGATGGCTTGCACGCCGAGTTGCGCCGAGCCCGTGTTCGTCGGGTCGACGTTCAGGCCTTTCCACAGGTGCTGATACGGCGTCCCCTGAAGGAACGTGGCGACGGCGTCCGCGCTGGTGTTGACGGTCACGAGCTGGACCGTTTGCGCCGCGCGCAGCTCGCCGTTGATGGCCACGCCGCGCGGCGTGCCGCCCAGCCCAATCGTGAGCTGAGGGTTCGGGCCGCTGACGCGGAACTTCACCAGGGTAGGTGACGAGCCGCCGTTCACGCCCCAGAAATCGAGCGCCGCCGGAGTCGCGCCGCTATCGGGATCGATCGCGACGTCCAGCCAGTGCTTCGATCCGTTCCCGGTGTCGAACCCGACGATGCCCGTCGGCCGAACGAGCTTGATCTCCTTGTCGTCGGCGATGAGCAGACCGCCAACGACAGCCGTCGGCGCGAGCGCCGGGTTGTCGCGTGCATCGGCCGGCGCGAGGAGGCGCAGTCCGCAGGCCATCCCCTGATCAGCGAGCGTCAGATAAGTCGACGCGACGGGCGGCGGCGTCGAGGTGTTGACGCCAGTGGCCGTCCTGATCGTGCGGCCGCCCGAGACGTAATAGAGCGTCGACCCATCGGGCGCGAGGTCGATCCCGATGCAGGTGTTCGTGTCTGTCGGAATCGTGAACGTGCCGGACGTGTCGGGGGCGACGCCGAACCGCTGGATGGTCGTCGTCGGCGTGCCCACGCTCGCGACGTAGATCGTCCCGTTGGCGGCGATCGCGATCGAGCGCGGCGGTTGTTGCGTCGCGATCGTCCCGGTGTCTGGCAACGCGACGGGCTGATGTGTCGTGGGCGACAGCTTCACCAGCTGACTGCCCGCGGTGTTGGCGACGAGCAGATTCAGCGAGGCATCGAACGCGAGCCCGCCGTTCGCGCCCGTGAGCGCGGACGCGGTGATCGTCTCCGGCGCGCCGACGTTGGCGTTGTCGAAGACTTGAACGGAACCGTCGAAGCTGACGGCGACATCACCGAGAGCGTCTGCCGACACCCAGTTGGTGAGCGAACGAGCGGAGACACCAAGAACGACCGCGAACGCGACCGCGAGGATCGATGCGCGGATCTGCCGGGAAGACATGGAGCGCTCCTCACCTGAGCTCGGTGCCGCTGGGGAGGATGGCGCCGGGCGGTTTACGACCAGGGCGTCTTAACGGAGCGGCACTCTATGGCAGAAGTGAGGGCGTTACAAGCGTTGTTTCTCGTTCGCGAACAGCACATCCACGAGGTCGTCGTCCGAGAAGCGCGAGAACTGCTCAGCCTCGAACTCGCGCCAGTCCTGTCGAACGCCGGGATCGCACTCGAGCCGGACCGTTCGCCGCTGCTGCTCGAGGATCGCGGGACACAGCGGGATGAGATAACGACGCTTCGACAACCAGCGCGCCACCTCGACGACGAAGTAGCGAAGCTGACGCGCGGTCGGATCGACAACGAAGCCGGTCAGTTTGCCGACAGAGGAGCCGAGCTTGTCGCGCACCTGGAACTCACGCAGCCGGCCAGCTGGACCGGACACGGCCGCCGCGTCGAGATAGCGGAGAGTTGCTGTGCTTCCCATGGTGCGCCTCGCTGCGCAACGGCAGAGCAACGGTAGTGCCACCGCGAACGTCGCAGACTTACGGTAATTCCTGCGGAGGAACAGAGGCCAGGCTTCAGCCCTGGCCACAGCACGTAGATCTTGCGTGAGCAAGCAGGCAGTAGGCGGGTCGACAGTAGGCCGGGGCTTCAGCCTCGGCACGCGTACCTAGGGCCGGCTTTAGCCGCGCAAGGCCAACCCCGTCAATTCCGGATGTTCCGCGCCGCAACCATCCAGCACGCTGCTCCCCAGCCTCGTTCTCTGCGCCGTTCTCCATGGGGAACCACAAGGCGTGCTCGCGAGCCAGCCGAAGCGCGGCGGGTCGAAGGAAGCGGGCATGCGTCGTTGGCCTCGAAGTCGCGGCCGAGCACCGGCGCGACGCCGAGCAGATGAAGATATCCGGGAGACACCTCGGCGCCAATGACGCGCTCGGGGGCGCCGCGATCCGTCACGGTCGCCGAGACCGGCATGAGCGCCGCCCAGTCGCCGATGCTGTGTGCGCGCGCGGTCCACGCATTGAGGTTCTCGAGCGACGCGACGTTGCGGTCGTGGTCGTGGACGACGTCGCGTTCCCACACGACGACAAGGCGATCCGGATCTGGGTAGGGGAGCGGCCGAAGAACGACGCCGTGGACCGCGCTGAAGATCCGTGGTGGCGATGCCGATGCCTGTCGCGAAGGTGAGGACGGAGCCGAGCGTCAAGCACGGTGCGCGACGCAAGACGCGGAGGCCGTATCGCACGTCGCCGGCGATGTCTCATTCGCACATGACGGGTTGGAATACGCGCTCAGGCGGTGCCTTACTGGAGGCCGGGATCCGGTGTGGAATCGATCCATACTTGCGTCGTTCGCCCTCTGCAGGAGGGCGCCACATGAACTACGCCAGTAGGTCCCGTCGACTAGCCCCTCTGGTTGCGTCAGCCCTCCTACGCCTCCTCGCCTGCTGCATGGCGCCCAGCGAGGCACTTGCTCAGAGTCAGACCACAGCGGGCGATCTGAAGGGCGTTGTCGTCGATGTGTCCAAAGCGGTCGTCGCCGGCGCGTCCGTGACCGTGATCAGCGACGTTACTGGATATCGGCGCACCGTCACGACGGGCCCCGATGGGCGGTTCGCGATTGTGGCGATTCCAATTGGGCGGTACCGCCTCGAGACGCGGTCTTCAGGTTTTGAGCCGCTCAACGTTCCAGACGCCATCGTCTCGCTTGGCCCTCCCATCGAGCTCGAGCTTGTCCTTCAGGTCGCGGGAGTCGCGTACGACCTCGTCGTAACGCCAGGTCGGCCGCTCGACGATGCCCAGCAACCTGGAGAGGGGCTTGTGATCGACCGCGCGGAGTTCGACCAGCTGCCGGTCAGCGCTCGCAATTTCATGGCGTTTTCTCTGCTCACGCCGACCGTTGCCCCGGATCGTACGCCGCAACAAGGTGCATCACGAACCTCTGGACTGACGTTTGCGGGTCAAGGCGCACGATCGAACAATATCGTCGTCGACGGCATGGACAACAACGACGAAACGGTCGGGAGTGTCCGCGCCGTCTTCAGCCAAGAGGCCGTTCAGCAGTTTCAGGTGCTGTCCATGGGTTACTCGGCGGAGTTCGGGAAGGCCTCGGGCGGTGTCGTGAACATCGTCACTCGCAGCGGGACGAACGCGCTCAGGGGGACTGCGTTCTTGTACGCTCGCGATGACAGTTTGAATGCGAAGAACTACTTCGAAAAGTTCAGTCCTGCGCACGACCCGCTCTCGCTGCCGAAGGCGCCGTATCAGCAACAGCAGTTTGGCGGAGTACTCGGTGGACCGATTAAACGAGATTCGTTGTTCCTGTTCGGGTCTGTCGAGCGACTGTCCGCCGACGCCAGCAACTACGTGACGATCGACGACACCACGCCCGTGCCCAGTCCCGTGCCAGGCCGGCCCTCACTTGGCACTGCCGTTGACATCCTCGGCCGGGCGGGGTTCGCTGTCACGACGGGACATGTGCCCTTCCGGCTGCGCTCCACCCAGTGGTTGGGCAAGCTGGACTACAACATCAGTGCGGGACAGCGTCTTTCAGTCAGGGTGGACGGCGCCTCGGAGCTGAACGAGAACATCGAGCCGTTTGGCGGCCTGGTTGCTCGCAGCCGCGCAGCGGCACTTAGCAACGAGGACGTCATGGTCGGTGTCTCGCACACGTTCGTGGCGGGTCAGAACCTCGTCAACGAGGCCCGGTTCCTGATTGCCAGCCGCAACCAGGATGTCCTGTCGCTGGATCCGACCTGTGACGGGCCCTGCGACCGCGAAGATGAAGGAGGGCCAACCCTTGAAGTCGCCGGTGTCGCCAGCGTTGGCCGCCAACGATTCACACCCACGCCGCGAGACAACATCCGCTTTCAATTCATCGACACTCTCAGCTACACCCGAGGGTCGCATCTCCTCAAAGCCGGTGTGGACACCAACGTGATCGACGGGCGTCGGCAGGCACTCCCGCTCCATTTCGGCGGGCGGTACATCTTCACGGCCCTGCCGGCCATTCCGGGCCTGTTGCCGAGCCCGATCTCGTCGATTCAAGCTGTTGCGCTGGGATTGCCCGCGGCGTACGTGCAAGGATACGGCAACTCGGGATCGGCCTACGACGTAAGCGACGTCGCGGGCTTCGTAGAAGACCTGTGGAGGGTACGTCCGCAACTGTCAGTGCGTTTCGGCATTCGCTACCAGCGGCAGTTCTGGCCAGCATTCCAGTACCACACCGCAGGTGTGGCCGAGCCGTACTCGTTTCCTTCGGATGGCAACAATGTGGCTCCACGGGTCGCCATGAGCTGGTCACGAAACGCCGGACGGCAGGTGATTCGTGCGGGCTACGGCATCTACTACGACCAGAGCATTACGGCGCCGGCGGGGATCACTCAGACGATCACTGGGGACGCAGATGGAGTCCGCACGCTTGTGCTCTCGGCGCCAAGAGCCTTTGCCGCGTGGGCGGCCCCTGGGCACCGCCTCTCCGAATCAGTGGCGACGAAGCTTGCGGGAGGCAGCTTTCCAAGCGTGACCATTCCAATCGATCCGAGCCTCAGGACTGGTTACGCGCATCATGCCTTCGTCGGTGTGGAACAGCGCGTCGCCCGCCTTGG
This sequence comes from Acidobacteriota bacterium, assembly GCA_046735235.1. Lineage (GTDB taxonomy): Bacteria > Acidobacteriota > Vicinamibacteria > Vicinamibacterales > JAENWD01 > JAENWD01. The sequence goes on from JBKPSY010000143.1 coordinate 7,726, forward strand.
TACCTTGGGCGCCACGTTCGCGCTGGCGCGAGGGTTCGACAATCTTGGAACCATCGACTACAACCCCGTCGTTCCGGCTCTGGGTCCGGGTCGTCGCCCGAACGACATCAATGGCATTGCCGGCACCTCCGCATCGATACTCCAATACACGTCTTTCGGTGAGACTTGGTACCGCGCCTTGACACTGTCTCTCGACAAAGAGCCCGCGCACCGGGTCCAGTTCCGGATTGCGTACACGTTATCCAGCGCCCAGGACACGGTGACTGACTTTCAGACGGCGTTCCTGCCGCAGGACAACGGCCGCGGACGCGATCCCACCAATCCTGGCGGCTTGCCAGTCGACTTTGACCCGCGCGACGAACGAGGGCCCGCGCTGCACGATCAGCGACATCGGATTGTCGCGAGTGCGACGGCGGAATTACCGGGCCACGTCAACGTGTCCGGAGTGGTCGCGGCAGGATCGGGATGGCCGTTCAACGTCCTGGCGGGCGCGGATCTCAATGGCGATCGTGACGGCGGCAGCTTTCCGTCCGACCGCGCGAGGCGTCTCCCGGCCGATCCGGCCAGCAGCGTGTCGCGAAACAGCGAACGATTGCCCGGTCAGGCCAGTGTGGACCTTCGTGTATCGCGTCCGACCCGTATTTGGCGCCTGCAGGCAGAGCCGATCTTCGAGGTGTTCAACGTCTTCAACCGAACGAACTTCACCGAGGTGCAGAACGTCTTTGGAGCCAATGCGTACCCCGATCACCCATCGACCACGTTCGGGCAATTCACGCAGGCGGGACCCGCGCGGCAGGCACAGGTCGCGATTCGGATCAGTTTCTAGGC
>JBKPSY010000144.1:0-16704 GCA_046735235.1 Acidobacteriota bacterium
GCTCTTCGCTCGTCGCTGCGTTCGTCACTCGTCGCTCGTCGCTAGTACATGCCGCCCATGCCGCCGCCCGGGCCGCCGCCCTGCGGAGCGTCCTTCTTCTCTTCCGGCAGCTCGCAGACCAGCGCTTCGGTGGTCAGCAGGAGCGAGGCGATGGACGAGCTGTTCTGGAGCGCCGTGCGCACCACTTTGGTCGGGTCGATGACGCCGGCCTTCACCAGGTTCTCGTAGGTGTCGGTCAGGGCGTTGAAACCGGACTCGTTGTCCAGCTCGCGCACCTTCTGCACGACGATCGAGCCTTCGAGGCCGGCGTTGGTGGCGATCCACCGCAGCGGCTCCTCGATGGCGCGCTTGATGATGTTCACGCCGACCTTCTGATCGCCCTCGAGCTTCAGCGAGTCGAGTGCCTTGGCGGCGCGGACCAGCGCGGTGCCGCCGCCGGGCACGATGCCCTCCTCGACGGCCGCCTTGGTGGCGTGCATGGCGTCCTCGACGCGGGCCTTCTTCTCCTTCATCTCGGTCTCGGTGGCCGCACCGACCTTGATGACGGCGACGCCGCCCACGAGCTTCGCGAGGCGCTCCTGCAGCTTCTCGCGGTCGTAGTCCGAGGTCGTGTCCTCGATCTGCGCGCGGATCTGCTTCACGCGGCCCTCGATGGCGGAGCTGACGCCCGCGCCCTCGACGATCGTCGTGTTGTCCTTGTCGATCGTGATCTTCTTGGCCTTGCCGAGGTCCTCGATCTTCAGGTTCTCCAGCTTGAGGCCGAGGTCTTCGGTGATGGCCTTGCCGCCGGTGAGGGTCGCGATGTCCTCGAGCATGGCCTTGCGGCGATCGCCGAAGCCGGGGGCCTTGACGGCCGCGGCCTGCAACGTGCCCCGCAGCTTGTTGACGACCAGCGTCGCCAGCGCCTCACCCTCGACGTCTTCCGCGATGATGAGCAGCGGACGGCCCATGCGGGCGACCTGCTCGAGCACCGGCAGGAGATCCTTCATCGAGCTGATCTTCTTCTCGTGGATCAGGACGACGGGGTTCTCGAGCACGACTTCCATGCGCTCCGGATCCGTCACGAAGTACGGCGAGAGATAGCCGCGGTCGAACTGCATGCCCTCGACCACGTCCAGGCTGGTCTCGAGCGTCTTGGCCTCTTCGACCGTGATGACGCCGTCCTTGCCGACCTTGTCCATCGCGTCGGCGATGATCTTGCCGATCGTCTCGTCGTTGTTCGCCGAGATGGTGCCGACCTGCGCGACCATGTTGCCGCTGACCGGCTTCGACATCTTCTTGAGCTGCTCGATGATCACCGCCACGGCCTGCTCGATGCCGCGCTTCACTTCCATCGGGTTGGCGCCGGCCGTCACGTTCTTGGCGCCTTCACGGTAGATCGCCTGCGCGAGGACCGTCGCGGTCGTCGTGCCGTCGCCGGCGATGTCCGACGTCTTGCTCGCGACCTCACGCACCATCTGCGCGCCCATGTTCTCGAGCGGGTCCTTCAGCTCGATTTCCTTGGCGACCGTCACGCCGTCCTTGGTGATCGTGGGCGATCCGAACTTCTTGTCGAGGACGACGTTGCGACCCTTCGGGCCGAGGGTGACCTTGACCGCGTCGGCCAGCAGGTTCACGCCGCGGAGGATGGCCTGGCGCGACTGCTCACCGTAAATGATCTGCTTGGGCATTGCCTGCTCCTGAGAATCGGTTGCTGCGCTTACTTGTCGAGAACGGCGAGGACCTCGTCTTCACGCATGATGAGGTGCTCTTCGCCGTCAATCTTGATTTCCTGCCCCGAGTACTTGCCGAACAGGATCGTGTCGCCTTCCTTGACGTCGAGCGCGATGCGCTTGCCGTCGTCCTTCTGCTTGCCGGCGCCGACGGCGAGCACCTTGCCCTGCTGCGGCTTTTCCTTGGCCGTGTCGGGGATGATGATTCCGCCGACTTTCTGTTCGCCTTCCTCGATGCTGGTGACGATGATGCGGTCGTGGAGCGGTCGGACCTTCATGTGTTGGACTCCGTGAAACGTCTGGTCGTGATGTGTCGTGCCTGGGAATGAGCCGGACTGCCTGCCTTGCGTGAAGTAGTAGTGCCGTCTCGCCCGCGGGATGCCCACTGGCAGCCCCGCCCCCTGTCCGCTAGCACTCGACCGGGGCGACTGCTAAGTATAGTCGCAGCCTCCGGGCGCTGCAAGGGGGAAGGACAGCTAGCGCTTATGGCTGGGCTTGGAGGGTTTCAGGCCCAATTCGGCCAGTTTCCTGGTCAGGGTGTTCCGGTGCACCCCGAGCTGTTCCGCCGTCCTGGAGAGGTGGCCGCCGGTCTCGGACAAGACCCGGCTGATGAAGCGGCGCTCGAACTCGCGCCGGCCGTCGTCGAAGTGAATGCCGCCTTCGACCATCTGGTCGACCAGGCGATCCAGCAGTTCCTTCACGGGCTCCTCGGCAGGCCTGCAGGCCTGCGCTACGCGTGAAAATGCCGGGGCTGAAGCCCCGGCCTACGTACGCGAATCCAGCGCGTGACCCGTGAGGCGCTCGAAGGCCTCCAGGTATTTCGCGCGGGTTTTCAACACTACGTCGTCCGGCAGCGACGGCACCGGCGGTTGCTTGTTCCACTTGATGGCTTCCAGGTAGTCGCGCACGAACTGCTTGTCGAAGCTCGGTTGCGGCCCGCCTGGCGCGTACTGATCCGCAGGCCAGAACCGCGACGAGTCCGGCGTCAGTGCCTCGTCGATCAGCAGCAGCTCGGCGCCATCGAGGCCGAACTCGAATTTCGTGTCCGCAAGGATGATGCCCCTCGACTCCGCGTGCGCAGAGGCCTGCCGGTACAGCTCGAGCGTCGTCTCACGCAGGCGGGAGACGAGCGCCGCGTCTCCAAGGATACGCGCGGCCTCCGCCTCGGGAATGTTGATGTCGTGGCCGGTGCTGGCCTTGGTCGCCGGCGTGAAAATCGGCGTCGGCAGCCGATCGGATTCGCGAAGTCCCTTCGGCAACGGAATGCCGCAGACGGTGCCAGACTGCTGGTACTCCTTCCAGCCGGACCCCGACAGATAGCCCCGCGCGACGCATTCGATCTCGATCGGGGCGGTCTTGCGCACGAGCATCGCGCGGCCCGCGAGGTCATCCGCGTGCGGCAGTACTTCGGGCGGGAACTCGGCGACGCGAATGCTGACGCAGTGATTCGGGATGACGCGCGTCAGCCGATCGAACCAGAACGCCGACAACTGCGTCAGCACCTTGCCCTTGTCGGGGATGCCCGATCCCAGCACGTAGTCGAATGCGGAAATGCGGTCGGTGGCGACGATGAGCAGCGAGTTGCCGAGATCGTAGACGTCGCGGACCTTGCCGGTGCGAAACCGCGTCAGCGTGGGAAATCGAGTGGCGGTGAGAGGCGGCGCAAGGCTCACGCGGGCGATACCCTCCGGGGAGCCGCATGGTAGCAGATGGCGGGGATCCGGCATATAGTTACGAGCGGCCGGCTTCGGCCGGCGCAGCCGTTCTCGCCGGGCGCCGCGCCGCTCGTCTGAGATGCGACAACATCTTCGAACGGTGATCGCGCTTGCCGCCGCTGGCGGCCTGCTCGCGCTGTTCCTGCGAAACACGGATTTCCATGCGGTCGCGACCGAGCTCGCGCGCGCGCGGGTCGGCTTGCTGCTGCTGGCGCTCGTGACGACCGCGGCCGCGTACGTGTTCCGCGCGCTGCGCTGGCAGTACCTGCTCCAGCCGATCGGCCGGGTGCACTTCAGCAACGCGCTTCGCACGACACTCATCGGGTTCGCGGCCAGCGCGCTCCTGCCAGCGCGGGCCGGGGAAGTGCTGCGGCCGTACCTGCTGGCGAAACGCGAGCGCCTCAGCGCCACGGCGGCGTTTGCGACGATCATTCTCGAGCGGTTGCTCGACACCATGATGGTGCTGGTCCTGTTCGCGGCGTTTCTGCTGTTCTTCTCCTCCGGACTGGCCCAGGCGAACAGCGCGACGTTCGCCCAGGTGAAGCTCGGTGGGGCGATCGCCGGAGGCGTGTCGGTCGTCGGCCTCATCGCGATGTTCTTTCTTGCCGGTCATCCCGCGACGCTCGAGCGCGTGACGCGCGCCGTTGTCCGCATTCTTCCCGAGCGGCTCGGTGAGGCCGCTGCCAAGCTGGTGCGCGCGTTTGCCGAAGGCCTCGCGATCGTCCGACAGCCCGATCGACTGCTGATGGCGCTCGTGCTCTCGGTGCCCGTCTGGCTGTCGATCGCCGCCGGCATCTGGCTGTCGACGCTGGCCTTTCATATCGACATGCCGTTCACCGGCGCGTTTCTGATCCAGGCGCTCCTCGTCGTCGGCGTCGCGGTTCCGACACCGGGGGCGGTCGGCGGCTTTCACTACTTCTATCGCCTGGGCGTGACGACGTTCTACGGCGCTCCGAACGATCGCGCGGTGGGCGCCGCGCTGGTGCTTCACGCGATCTCGTTCGTGCCCGTGGCGATCATCGGCCTCATCCTCCTGGCCCAGGAAGGGCTCAGCTTGTCGCGGGCCGGCAGCCTCGCGCGCAACGCGGAGGGCGCGGCGTGAAGTGTCCCTTCTGCGCCCACCTCGGCGACAAGGTTGTCGATTCGCGAGAGAGCAAGGAGGGCGAGGTCATCCGGCGCCGCCGCGAGTGCCTCGATTGCGGGAAGCGTTTCACCAGCTACGAGCGCATCGACGAGATTCCGTACATGGTCGTCAAGAAGGACGGCACACGGGAGCGGTTCGAGCGCCAGAAGCTGATTGCCGGTCTGCTGAAGGCCTGCGAAAAGCGGCCCGTCAAGGTGGCGCAGGTCGAGGCCGTCGCCGACAAGGTCGAGGGGCTCCTGCAGGATCGGCCCGACAAAGAGATTTCAACGGCTGAAGTCGGCGAAGCCGTGATGGACGAGCTGAAGCGGCTCGACAAGGTCGCCTATGTGCGATTCGCCTCGGTCTACCGCCATTTCCGCGACATCGGCGAGTTCATGGACGAGCTGAAAGATCTGCTCAACACCCGCGAATGATTCGGCGCGCGCTGCCGCTTCTTGCTCTCATCGCCCTTGCGCCGCTCCTGCTCGGCGCGGCCGGCGACACAGTCCGCGTCACGCCGCTGGCGCGCGACGGCCAGGTCTATGTCTCGTTCTCGCTCGACGGCGGCCTTACGGCCGACATGCGCGAGACGATCAGGAGCGGGCTGCAGACCAGCTACGCCTACGACATCGAGCTTCGGCGTGGCGTCACAATCTGGTTCGACCGCACGCTGGCGACGACCACCGTTACGGCCACGGTCCAGTTCGACAACCTCACGCGCCGCCATCAGCTGTCGCGGTCGATCGACGGCCGCGTCGACGCCGCAGAGGTGACGGAAAGCGACGAGGAAGTCGGGCGCTGGATGACGAGCTTCGAGCGGCTGCCGCTCTTCAGCACCACTGACCTCGAACCGAACGCCGAGTACTACGTGCGCGTTCGAGCTCGCACCCGGCCGCGCAGCACCTGGTCGCTCTGGCCGTGGGGCGGCGGCCAATGGGGGCACGCCACCTTCACCTTCATTCCCTGAGCCATGGGCACGCCGCTGCGCGCCGCCTCGTCGATCCGACCGGCGCCGCCGGCGCCGCAGCCGGCGCGTCCGCCGCGCCGGCCGATCCGCGACAACCCGCGGCTGCTGCTCGCCGGCATTCTCGTCCTGGTCGCGGCGTTCGTCGGCCTGCTCGCGCTCGCGAGCCGCACGACCAGCTTCTCGCCGGACTTCCTCACCGAAGTCGTTCTCTACGCGCTCTCGGTCGCCGACCTGACGATGCTCGTCGGCCTGGTGTTCGTCCTGGCCCGCAACATCATCAAGCTGCTGGTGGAGCGCCGGCGTGCGCTGCCGTTCGCGAGGTTTCGCGCCAAGCTCGTCGCGGTGCTGCTCGGCCTCACGCTGATCCCGTCGATCCTCGTGCTGCTGGTCGGCAGCGAGCTCATCCGGAATAGCGCGGATCGCTGGTTCAACGCGCCGATGGACGAGATCCTGTCGTCGGCGAACCGCATTGCGGCCGACTACTACGCCGAGCGCCAGCGATTCGTCCTCGCGCAGGCCGCGCGCATCGCGAAGACCCTGGGCGAGGTGGATCTCCAGTCGGCCAACGTGCCGGGCCTGCAGGACCGCCTCGGGCCTGAGGTCGCCGAAGATCGCCTCAAGCTCGTCGAGGTCTTTCGCGTGACGGCGGAGGCCGGGCCGTCGCGCGTGGCGCCGATTCTCGACGTCGCCTCACCGAGCCTGCCGCCCGGCGCCCTGCGTGCCTCGGCGGAACGGCTGGCGAGTCATGTCGCGACCGGCGCCGGAGAGACGTGGGCGCTCGAGCCGATGGCCGTCGGCGGCGAGCTGCTGCGCGGCGCGTCGGCCGTTCGGGCGCCGGACGGGCGGATTACCGGCGTCGTCGTCGCCAGCGACTATCTGACGGGCGAGCTGGCCGCGCGATCGCGGCGCATGACCGCGGCGTACGAGGACTACCGGCAGCTGCGAGTGCTGAAGGCGCCTCTCTTCGGCGTATACGTGTCGTTCTTCCTGATGGTCACGCTGATGATTCTCGTCGGCGCGACGTGGATGGGCCTCTATCTCGCCAAGCGGATCACGCGGCCAGTCCAGCTGCTGGCGATAGCCGCGCGAGAGATCGGCGCCGGGCACCTCGACCATCGCGTCGAGCGAGAGACGGCGGACGAGTTCGGGGCGCTCGTCGAGGCTTTCAACAGCATGGCCGAGGAGCTCGCGACGAGCCGCCAGGACCTCGAGCGCTCGGCCATCGACCTCGAACGAAAACATCTCGAAGGGGAAGGGCGGCGCCGCTATATCGAGACGATTCTCGAGCGCATCGCGACGGGCGTGATCTCGATCGACGAGCGCGGCGCGATCAGCACGGTGAACGACGCGGCCGGGCGGCTCCTGGGCGTCGGTGCCGAAGCCGTCGGCCGCCAGGCGACGGAGGTCTTCGCGCGGGAGGATCTCTCGCCCATGTCCACGCTGTTGCGATCGGCGGCCGCGGGCGGCGAGGAGTCGCCGCCGCAGGAGATCGCGCTCACCCGGGACGGACGCGATGTGCACCTGGCGGCGGTGGCCACGGCCTTGACCGGCGACGGCGGCCATCTCGAAGGGGCCGTTCTCGTGTTCGACGACGTGACGCCGCTCATCCGCTCGCAGAAGGTGGCGGCCTGGCGCGAAGTCGCGCGCCGGCTCGCGCACGAGATCAAGAACCCGCTCACGCCGATTCAGCTCTCGGCCGAACGCCTGCAGCGGCATTTCGGCACCGCGCCGCCACCCACACGCGCGCTCGTCGACGAATGCACGACGACCATCGTGAACGAGGTCGAGTCGCTCAAGGGCCTGGTCGACGAGTTCTCGCAGTTCGCGCGGATGCCGTCGCCCAAGACGGTGCCGACGGTGCTGGGCGCGCTGCTCCACGATACGCTGGCCCTCTACGATGGCCTCTTCTCTGAGCTGCGCTTCGAGCGGCGGTTCGCCGCCGACGTCCCCCTCGTGCGTGTCGATCCGGAACAGATGCGGCGCGTGGTCATCAATCTGGTGGACAACGCGGTCGAGGCGATGGAACGCCGCGGCGTCATCACCGTCGAGACCCACCACGACCCGGCGAATCATCTCGCCAGGATCATCGTCGCCGACGACGGGCCCGGCATCACCACCGCGGATCGTGAGAAGCTGTTTATGCCGTATTTTTCGACCAAGCGCCGGGGCAGCGGGCTGGGTCTCGCGATCGTCCGCAGGATCATCGCCGAGCACGGCGGCAGCATCGACGTCACGGACAACACGCCGCGTGGCACGCGGTTCACGATTGAGTTGCCGTGTTAGGGATTGCGGGTTCCCGGTTGTGGATTACGGATTACGGGTTGAAGGTTAGATGGCGCACTCCAGCATTCTGATCGTGGACGACGAGCCGGGCGTGCGGTCGGCGCTCGGCGGCGTGCTCCGGGACGAGGAGTACGACGTCGAGGCGGTCGAGACGGGTGAGGCCTGCCTCGAACGCGTCACGCGCAAGAGTTTTGACGTCATCGTGCTCGACATCTGGCTGCCCGGGATGGACGGGCTCGCCACGCTGACACGCCTGCGGGAGCGGCAGGTCGACTCCCAGGTGATCGTGATCTCGGGCCATGGCAACATCGAGTCGGCCGTGCGCGCGATCAAGATGGGCGCGTACGACTTCGTCGAGAAGCCGCTCTCGCTCGAGAAGACCGTCCTCGTCGTCCGCAACGCCATCCGGCAGCGCACCCTCGAAGCGGAGAACCGCGACCTGCGGGCGCGCGTCGACCGGCGCCTGACCATGGTGGGCGAGAGCGAGGCGATGGTGCAGTTGCGGGAGCAGGTGGCGATGGCCGCACCCACCAACGGCCGCGTGCTCGTGTTCGGCGAGAACGGCACCGGCAAGGAGCTGGTGGCGCGATCGATCCACGGCCTCAGCAAGCGTCACGGCGGGCCGTTCATCGAGGTCAACTGCGCGGCGATCCCCGAAGAGCTGATCGAATCAGAGCTGTTCGGCCACACGCGCGGCGCGTTCACGGGCGCGGTGACCGACCGCCGCGGAAAGTTCGAGGCGGCCGACGGCGGGACGCTCTTCCTCGACGAAATCGGCGACATGAGCTTGAAGACCCAGGCCAAGGTGCTGCGCGTGCTGCAGGACCAGGTCGTGGAGCCCGTCGGCAGCACACAGCGCGTGCGCGTCGACGTGCGGGTCATCGCGGCGACGAACAAGGACCTGCCGGCAGCGATCAAGGTGGGGCAGTTTCGCGAGGACCTCTACTTCCGGCTCAACGTCATCCCGATCTTCGTCCCGCCGCTTCGAGCGCGCCAGACCGACGTGCCGCGGCTCGCGGAGTACTTCATGCTGGGCTTCGCGCAGGAGTACGGCCGCCGCGCGAAGGTCTTCGACCACCAGGCCCTGGCCATGCTGCGACGGTACTCGTGGCCCGGCAACGTCCGCGAGCTGCGGAACCTGATCGAACGGCTGGCGATCATGGTGCCCGGGGACGCGATCAGCGCGTCGGATCTGTCGTTCCTGGATCGCGGGCCGGAGCCCGAGGCCGAACTGCTGGCGGATGGTTCGGGGCCGCTTCTGCCGCTGCACGAGGCCCGGGACCGCTTCGAGCGCGAGTACATCCTTCGCGCGCTCGCGACCCAGAACGGCAACATGTCGCGGACGGCGGACGTCCTGGGCGTCGAGCGAAGCAACCTCTATCGGAAGATGCGGGCCTTCGGCATCGCACCGGGCAAGCGCGCGCAGGAAGAGCTGTCGGGCGAGGAACAGGGAATAGGAATAGAGAATAGGGAATAGGGAGCGCTGCCCTCTACGTTTCGCGCAACTTTGTTTCCAGCACCTGCGAGGCGCTGAATCCTTCGAGCTGCAGGTAGTACTCGGCGGTCGCCGTCAACGCGGCCTGCGGCACGAGGCCCACCACTTCGCTCTCCAGCACGGTCACGCCATACCGCGCCGCTTCACGCTTGACGAACTCGAAGACTCTCGGGATGGGCGTCTTCTCGAAGTTCGTGAGGTTCATCGATACCTGCACGATGCCGCGGCTCTCGAGCATCACTCCCATCGCCTTGACGAAGCGCAGGCCCCCGCTGCTGTGCCGGACGGCGGCGGCGATTTTCTTGGCGACCTCGAGGCGATCGGTCGCGAGGTTGATGTTGTAGGCGATGAGTGGCATCCGCGCGCCGAAGACCGACGCGCCTGCGGACGGATGAGGCGCTGCTGGACCGAAGTCCGGTGCCCATCCCGGCGTTGCCATCTTCGCCGCGAGTCCCTCGAACTCGCCGCGACGGATGTCCTCGAGGTTCTTGCGAGCCGGGTTCGCGCTGGCCTCTTCGTAGAGGTAAACCGGCACGCCGAATCGCGACGCCACCTGCTCGCCGACCGCTCGCGCGAGCGCCACGCACTCCGCCATCGTCACGCCCTCGATCGGCACGAACGGGACGACGTCCACGGCGCCCATGCGCGGGTGCTCGCCGCGGTGTGTCCGAAGATCGACGGCGTCCAGCGTCCGCGCGAAGAGCGCGAGCACGCCGGCGGCCAAGCCGCCTGGATCCCCGGCCAGCGTGAGCACCGATCGGTTGTGCTCGGCGTCCGATGAAACGTCCAGCACTCGAACCGTCGGCGACGACGCGCCGACGCCCGAGGCAATCTCGCGGACGATCTCGGGACGCCGGCCTTCACTGATGTTGGGGATGCACTCGACGATGACGGCCATGGGAGTGTTCTACCACACCGCTTAACTGATTGACCGATCTGGGCCTTTGGCCGATAATCGCGGCGTGCCCGGTGGCGTCCGATGACGCCCCCGCCAGCTCCGGACTGATGTCGGATCCCGTCACGACACACGCGGCCCAGGCGGCCGATGCGCTTCAGGGCCACGCGCGCGACGCGCGCGTCGAGCAACTGCTGCTCGCGGGTCTCGACCACTACTTCGTCGGACACTACGCGCAGGCCATCCACGTCTGGACGCGCGTGCTCTTCCTCGATCGCGGACACGCCAGGGCTCGTGCGTACATCGAGCGCGCGCGAAGCGCCGAAGGCGAGCGGCAGCGTGAGGCCGACGAGCTGTTGCATCGGGGTGCCGCCGCGTTTGAGCAGGGCCAGCCCCTCGCCGCGCGACGCCTGCTCACGGCAGCGATCGAGCGCGGCGCGGCGTCCGAAGTGCCGCTCGCGTATCTCGGCAGGCTGGATCGTCTCGGGGCGCCGGCCGCCGTCATGTCCGAGCCGTCGCCGCCGGCTCCGGTCGAGGCTGAGGCCACGCCGGCGACACGGAACGCACGACGTCATCCGTGGGGCGCCACGGCGCTGGTGGCGGCGGGCATTCTCACCGTCGCATTCATGGCCGGGTTCGCCGGCGCCATCGCGGATCTGGGCGGCTGGGGCGCGGATACCCGCGCGGCGCTGCGCGCGGCCGAGCCCGACGAGGCGGTGCCGCTGCCTCGCGCGAGCGACCTCTCGCTGGCGCGCGCGCGCGACCTCTTCGCGCACGGCAAGGCGCGCGATGCCCTGCACCTGATCGCGACGGTCTCGGAAGACGATCCGAACCGCGCCGACGCCGACAAGCTGCTGGCCGACATCCAGCGAACGCTGCTGGCCACGTCCGATCCGTCGTCGGCTGATGCCATGAGCACCGTGCAATGAAGTGTCCCACCTGCGGCTACATCGGTTTCGAGACGACGGACCGCTGCCGGAATTGCGGGTACGAGTTTCCGCATGCCGCAGCGCCGGCCGCGCCCGACCTTGCGATCAGCGACGGGGACCCGGGCGGTCCGTTGCGCGAGCTCGACATGCGGCACGAGGCGATGACGACCCGGGCCGCATCCGGCACCGCCACCCGCACCCCCGGCGAACGCCCGGATCTCGCGCGCGTTCTGCAGAACCTCGATCGCGTGATTGGCGGCCCCGAGGCGCCGCCCGACCTTCCGCTTTTCGATGACGCGCCTGCGGACCTGCCGCCCATGGTGACGCCCTCAGCCACGCCGCGGCGACCGCTGGCGGTGCGCCGCACCACGCCCGATCCCGCGCGCCTCAAGCCGAAACCGCGGCCGCGCGACGAGGCTGGCACGCTCGCGCTGGACCTGCCGTTGCCGGATCGCGGCGCGGGTGACGCGCTATTGCCAGGCCACCTCGCGCAGTCGGCGGCGGTCGAGGCCGCGCCGCCGGTGCGTCGCGCGCTCGCGGCGGCGATCGACTTCGCGATTATCGCGGGCATCGACGCGGCGATCCTCTCGTTCACGTTGCGCCTTTGTGGCTTGACGCTCGCAGAGTTGAGCGTCCTGCCGGCGGTGCCGCTCGCCGCGTTCTTCGGCCTGATGAACGGGGGCTACTTCGCAGCCTTCACCGCCGCGGGCGGGCAGACGATCGGCAAGATGGCGCTGGGCCTGCGCGTCGTCGACACCAGCGACGGCCCGGTCGGGGCCGGCCCCGCCGTGCTTCGCGCCCTGGGCTGCCTGGTGTCGGTGGTGTCGCTGGGACTCGGGTTCCTGCCGGCGCTCATCGGCGACGGTGGCCGCGCGCTCGAGGACCGCCTCGCCGATACGCACGTCATTCGCGTGTCCGCCGCGTGATCGCCCGGGGCTTTCGCCGGCGATGATGCGGCTGGCGTTGCTCGTCTGCACGGTCTGTGGGGTCGGGTACTCTCCGATTGCGCCCGGCACCGCGGGGTCGGCCGCGGGTCTGGTGTTTTATGCGCTCTTCCGTTGGCTCGGATTGAGCCCGCTTGCCGAGGGCATCGTCATCGTCGCGATCTGCATCGTCGGAGCATGGAGCGGCACGCTCGCCGAACAGCATTTCGGGACGACGGATCCTGGCGCGGGCGTCATTGACGAAGTGGCGGGAATGCTCGTCACGCTCTACCTGCTGCCGGTGACCTGGACGATTGCGATCGTCGGGTTCTTCGTCTTCCGCGTCCTGGACGTGTTCAAGCCTTTTCCGGCGCGTCAGCTCGAATCGCTGCACGGGGGATGGGGCATGATGGCAGACGATGTGATGGCGGCCATCTACGGGAACCTGATCCTCCGCGCCGCGCTGTTCGTCGCGCCGACGCTCTTCGTTCGCTGATGCGCCCGCTCCGCTCCGCGGAGGTGATCGCCGTCGGGTCCGAGTTGCTGACGCCGTCCCGCCTCGACACGAACTCATTGTTTCTCGCCGATCGCCTTCGGGCGATCGGCATCCTGCTTCGAGCCAAGGCGGTCGTCGGCGACCGCGCCGACGATCTCGACGCGGTATTGAGAGCGGCCCTCGGCCGCAGTGACCTCGTGGTCTTGACGGGCGGCCTCGGGCCGACCGACGACGACCTGACGCGGCCGGTGGTGGCGGCCGCGCTCAAACGGCCGCTCCACGAGGACCCTGCCATCAGCGACTCCATTCGCCAGCGCTTCGCGAGTCGCGCCATGACGATGCCCGAGATCAACCGCAGGCAGGCGATGGTGCCGGAAGGCGCGACAGTGCTGCCGAACGCGCATGGGACCGCGCCGGGGCTGTATCTCGAGGTCGAGGAGCAGATCGTGGTGCTGCTGCCCGGGCCACCCAGAGAGCTCGAGCCGATGTTCGACGCGGTCGTTCGCGATCATCTCCGCGCCCGAACGGCCGGCACGCGGCTATACACGCGCATCGTCCGGGTGTTTGGCCGAAGCGAGTCGCACACCGAGGAGGCAGTGCGTCCGTTCTACGCGCCGTGGGCTTCGATGGCGCTCCCGATCGAAGTCACGATTCTCGCGGCGCGCGGTGCGATCGATCTGCACCTGACCGTCAATGCGCCCGACGAGACGGCGGCTGGCGGGGTGCTGGTGCCGGCGGTGTGTCAGGTCGTCGAGGCGATCGGCGACGACGTCTACAGCGACGATGGCGAGGCGATCGAGCAGGTGCTGGCGCGCCAGGTTACGGCACGCGGCTGGCGCATCGGCGTCGCCGAGTCCTGCACCGGCGGTCTGATCGCGAAGCGCCTGACGGATTTCCCCGGCAGCAGCGCCTTCGTCGAGGGTGGCGTGGTCAGCTACAGCAATGCGATGAAGACGCGCCTCCTCGACGTTCCCGAGGCGTTGCTTGCCGCGCATGGCGCCGTCAGCGAGCCGGTGGCCGAGGCCATGGCCGACGGCATTCGTGCGCGATCGGCGGCCGAGGTCGGGATCGCCGTCACCGGCATCGCCGGACCAGATGGCGGCACGGCCGACAAGCCGGTTGGCACGGTGGTGTTTGCGGTGGTGACACCGGAGGCCCGCGTGGTGCGGACGAGGAGATATCCCAGCTTCGGACGCGAGCTCCTGCGTGACGTTGCCAGCCACGCGGCGCTCGACATGGCGCGGCGGCTCATCGCCGGCCTTCGCGTCCCGTGACGCCCACTTGCGGCCCGCTCGGGCGGCGTCACATTGGCGCCTGCCGGGTCGCCCCGGTTACGCTCTACGAGAGCCGTGATGCCTGACTCTCTCCTCGCCGTGTCGATCGGCTATCTCGCAGGGTCAATCCCATTCGCGTTTCTGGTCGCGCGGGCCAGGGGCATCGACGTGCGTCGCGCGGGCAGCGGCAACGTCGGCGCGACGAACGTGCTGCGCACGACCGGGGTCGTGACCGCGGTCTGCGTCATGCTGCTGGATCTGGCCAAGGGCGCGGGCGCCGTGCAGTGCGTCGCGCGGCTGGCTCCCGGCGCCATCGCGGCTCCGGCCGTTGCCGGTGTCGCGGCCGTCGTCGGACACATCTACCCCGTGTGGCTGAAGTTTCGCGGCGGCAAGGGCGTCGCGACAGCTGCCGGCGTGTTCTCGGTGCTGACGCCGGTAGCGCTGGCGCCCGCCCTCGCCCTCTTCGTGCTGACGGTGTGGCTCACGCGCTTCGTCTCGCTCGGCAGCCTCGTGGCGACCGTCGCGCTCGGCCCGATCGCGTTGAGCCTCGGCGCGCCGGCGCCAGTCGTTTTTGCCGCGCTCGCGTCGGCGCTCCTCATCGTGTTCCGTCACCGATCGAACATCATGCGGTTGGTGTCGGGCACCGAGCGCCGCGTCGGCGAGCGAGGTGCGCTGTGAAGCAGGTCGCGGTACTTGGGGCGGGGAGCTTCGGCACGGCGCTGGCCGTCCACCTCGCCCGAGCCGGCCATGGGGTCAGGCTCTGGGCGCGCGACCCGGCGCTCGCCGCCGAGATGGCGCGGCGGCGATCGAACCCCGCGTATCTCACGGAGCTGGCATTTCCGGCGTCGGTTGCTCCGACGAGCGAGCTCGAACGCGCGTTGGACGAGTGCGACCTCGTCGTCAGTGTCGTGCCATCGCATGGCACGCGAGACGTGATTGGGCGCGCGAAGCCGCTCGTACGTCCGCACGCCGTGATCGTGAGCGCGACGAAGGGGCTCGAAGAGGACACGCTGCTGCGTCCGTCCGAAGTCATCGCCGCCGCGATGCCGGGTCACGCTGTCGTCGCGATGTCGGGGCCGAGCTTCGCGTCGGAGGTCGGGCGTGGGATGCCGACGGCCCTGGTGGTGGCCTCAGCGGATTCCGACGCGGTCGCGCTCGTCCAGCGCGAGTTCCGGTCGAGCTATCTGCGTCTTTATGGCTCGTCGGACCTTGTCGGCGTCGAGATCGGCGGCGCGCTGAAGAACGTCATCGCCATCTCCGCGGGCGTCGTCGAAGGGATGTCGATCGGGCACAACGCGCAGGCCGGGCTCATCACGCGCGGGCTCGCGGAGATCATGCGCCTGGCAACGGCGCTTGGCGGCCGGCCCGAGACGCTGGCGGGCCTTGCGGGCCTCGGCGATCTCGTCCTGACGTGCACCGGGTCGCTGAGCCGCAACCGATTCGTCGGCATCGAGCTCGCGCGCGGACGCGCGCTCGCAGAGATCGTCGGCAGCATGAAGATGGTGGCCGAAGGGGTGAAGACGACGGGCGCCGCCCTGGATCTCGGTGGGCGTGTGGGCGTCGAGCTGCCCATCGCGACACAGATGGCCGACGTGCTCGCGGGCCGCCGTGACGCGCGCGCCGCGCTGCAGGAGTTGATGCTCAGGCCGCAGCGGGCCGAGGCGGACGCCGGGTGATAAACTCGATCGGATGGGAGTCTTCGATCGGCTGAAGGCGGGGCTGTCCCGCACGGCCGACCAGATCGTCCGTCGCCTCGACGAGATCGTCCGCGGCGCCGACGCGCCTGAGCGCCGCGCTCGCGCGATCGACGTCGAGACGCTCGAGGCTCTCGAAGACGTCCTCATTTCGGCCGACCTCGGCGTCGCCGCTACGAACCGCATCCTCGACGCGGTGCGCAAGGCCCCGCGCAACGGCCGCAGTCTTCGTGACCTCGTCCGCGACGAGATTCTTGCAGTCTTCGCCGATGCCAGGCGCGACGTCGTCAAGGGCCATCCCCACGTCGTCCTGATCGTCGGCGTGAACGGCACCGGCAAGACGACCACCGTCGGCAAGCTCGCGAGCCTCGCGAAGCGCGACGGCGAGCGGCCGCTGATATGCGCGGCGGATACGTTCCGCGCCGCGGCCGTCGACCAGCTGCAGATCTGGGCGACCCGCGCCGGCGTCGACATCATCCGTACGAAGGAAGGCGCCGATCCGGCGGCGGTCGTCTTTGACGCCGTGTCGTCGGGCAAGGCGCGCGACTTCAGCCCCATCCTCGTCGACACCGCCGGTCGCCTGCACACCCGCCAGAACCTGATGCAGGAGCTCGAGAAGATCCGCCGCATCGCAGCGCGCGAGGTGCCGGGCGCCCCCCACGAAGTGCTGATCGTCCTGGACGCGACCGTTGGACAGAACGGTCTCCAGCAGGCGAAACAGTTCATGGAGACGGCCGGTGTCACGGGCGTCGTCCTCACGAAGCTCGATGGCACTGCCAAGGGCGGCGTTGCGGTCGCCATCGCGCACGACTTGAAGCTGCCGATCCGGTACGTCGGCGTCGGCGAAAGCCTCGACGACCTCATCCCGTTCTCGCCGGACGACTACGTCGCGGCGCTCTTCGAAGAGAAGTGGTAGACGCGCTGATGCGGCGGGCCCTCCGGCTGGCCGAGCGCGGCCGAGGCCAGACGAGCCCCAACCCGGTGGTGGGCGCGTCGGTGATCGCGCCCGACGGCACGATCGTCGGCGACGGATACCACGAGCGCGCGGGGTTGCCGCACGCCGAGATCGTGGCGCTCGACGCCGCGGGCCCGCGCGCGCGGGGCGCGACGCTGTTCTGCACACTCGAGCCCTGCTCGCTTCACGGCCGTACCGGTCGCGGTGTCGAGCGCATCGTCGCGTCTGGGAGGCTGTCCGTGG
>JBKPSY010000145.1:0-11652 GCA_046735235.1 Acidobacteriota bacterium
TCGGAGATGTGTATAAGAGACAGGCTAGACCCATGGACCTCTGCACCTATGCACCCATGGACCCATGGACCCATGGACCTATGGGCCCACCAGACCCACAGACCCACCGACCCACAGACCCACCGACCTACAGACTCACCGACCTACAGACCGGCCGTCGTGGCCTGGCGGGGGCGCAGCACTTCCTGCGCGAGGTCGGGGTCGAGGCGCCACGGCGACCGGGGCGCCGGTCGCGAGACGAGTTGCGCGATGCGCTGGAGGAACACGGCGCGCGGGACCTCGCGCGCGCCGAAACCCGCCAGATGCGCCGTGCTCATCTGGCAGTCGATGAGGCCGACGCCCCAGCGCCGCAACTGGCCGACAGCGTGGACGAAGGCAAGCTTCGAGGCATCAGTGACTCGCGCGAACATGCTCTCACCGAAAAACGCGCCGCCGATCGCAAGGCCGTAGAGGCCGCCCGCGAGCGCGCCGTCGATCCACGTCTCGACGGAGTGCGCGATGCCCTCCGCGTGGAGAGCCAGGTAGGCCTCGACAATGGCCGGGCTGATCCAGGTGCCGTCCTGACCGCGGCGCGGCTGTGCGCACCCGGCGATGACCTCCGCGAACGCCGTGTCGGCGCGAATCTCGAACCCGCCGTGCCGCACGCGCTTGGCCAGCGACTTCGAAACGTGGAGCTCCTCGGGCACGAGCACCATGCGCGGATCCGGCGACCACCACAACACGGGCTCGCCTTCGTTGAACCAGGGAAAACAGCCGCGGCTGTAAGCGTCGATCAGCCGGGCGCTGGAGAGGCCGCCGCCCGCGGCGAGCAACCCGTTGGGACGCCTCAGCGCGCTCGCGATCGGCGGCAGCGGGTCGTCAGGCTCGAGCCACGGGATGCGCATGGGACAGGCACTGGTTCAGGCGCCGGGGCCGACGCCCGGCTTGAACCCGGCCAGGAACTTATCGACCCGGATGCGCACGTTGGAAATGTACGCGCCGTCGCCGCCGTCGAGATCGGCCGTGACCCAGGTCAGGAACGGCGCCTCGCTCATGGCCTTGCGAACGGCTTGCCAGTCCACGTCGCCGTCGCCGATGTTACGGCGCTCCGCGGTCCCGGCGGCGCGATTCAGATGGCGGTCGTTCAGTCGGAGCCCGGTGAGCCGGCGCGCCAGCGTGCGAATCCACTCCGGCGGCGTGCCGAGAATCCCCGCGCCGGACGCCTCGCAGACGCGAAGCGATGCGCGGATCCACGGCGAACGCAGCTCGTCGATGTAGCGATTGCAGTCCGCGGGGCTGAGGATGAACTTTTCGGTCGGCACTTCGATCGCGACGTGAACCTTGAACCCGCCGGCGAGCGGCAGGATCTGCTCCTTCAGCACGGCCTGCGATCGGGTCCACGCCACGCTCGGCGGCGTCGTCTCGTCCACGACCGCCGGCGTGATGACCACGTCCTCGGCCCGCCACATCGCCGCCGCCGTCAGCGCGGTCTTCAGCGCGGCGACGCCCTTGGCCTGAAGTTCGGGGTCGGCGCTCGAGAGCGGATAGCGCCTCGTCGCGGTGCAGACCACGCTTTCGATGGCCAGCTTGTACTGCGCCGCCGCCTGTGCGATCTCTTCGGCTTCCACGGGAGATTCGACGGCCTCGACGTCCAGCCCGTCGAAGCCGGCGGCTGCCGCGACGGCGATCCGGGACGTCCAGCTCGCGCCGGACGGCAGCATCGAGGTGCGGATCGCGCGGCGGATACCCGGCGGCTGCGGAAGCGGCTGCTGCATCGCTCCGCCGGAGGGACGGAGGATCTGCCCGCCAGCCAGGGGCATCGCGGCAGCGGCGGAGAGGAAGGCCCGTCGAGAGAACCTGTGAGGCATCAGGACTCCCTTGGGAGGGCGACTACCGCCGCCCCTCGAGTCTTCGGGATCTTAGCCCATCGGTGCCGAAAGCCGCTCACCGCGGTGACAGATTGCGCAATCGGGCGGCGAGCTCGTAGAGCGTCATGTCGGCGAGGGAACCCACGACGAGGTCATGCGAGGGCAACTCGAGCGGACGCGTCAGGGCGTTCGGGACCGCGACGGCCCACATTCCGGCGGCCCGCGCCGCTTTCAAGCCATTCGGCGAGTCCTCGAACACCAGGCAGTCGCGCGGGGGCACCCCCAGCCTCGACGAAGCGAGCAGGAAGAGGTCCGGCGCCGGTTTCACGGCCTTCACGTCGTCGCGCGTGCAGACCGCCGCGAAGCGGCCGGCCAGTCCGTGACGCTCGAGCCAGGGTTTCACCCATGCGCTGCTGCTGCTCGACGCGACGGCAGCCGGCATATCCATCGCCGCGGCCTCCGCCAGGCGATCTGCGACGCCGGGCAGCAGCGGCTCGTCCTCACAGCGGCGCCAGTGTTCGTCGCGAATTCGGGGCACCCATTCGTCGCGGCTGAGCGTCACGCCGCTTCTGGCCGCCAGGTCCGCGTAGGGGTCGAACCCGTGCTGCGTCCCCAGCGCGTGCTGCCACCGCTCCAGCGTCAGCGACGCGCCGTTCTGGATGTAGATCTCCTGCCAGATGCGGAAGAGCGGGGTCTCGCTGTCGATGATGAGGCCGTCGAAGTCGAAGATGAGGGCGGAAAAGGACACAGGCAATTGTAGATTGCGGGTTGCGGGCTGCCGCGTGATTTGAGTACGCTCCCGGAAGATCGGGCGAAGGAGCTGCGATGATGCGTGTGCCGAGCGTTCTGCGTGTCCCCCTTCTCGTGGCAGTCGCTCTTCTCGCCGCCGTTTCCGTGGCGGGCGCGCAGCAGCCTTCGAACCCCGCCATCGAGGACTGGAAGCCCGAAAAGCTCGTGAACGTCGAGATCCTGCCCAAGACGATGGCGCCAGACGACGTCATCAAGCTGATGAAGTCGTACAACGCGGCGCTGAACGTGGACTGCGTGTTCTGCCACAAGGGGCAGGTCGGCAAGCCGTGGTCGACTTTCGACTTCACCGACACGAGCAAGAAGCGCCATGAGACCGCCCGCCTGATGATGCGGACGACCGGCGACCTGAACCAGAAATTCAAGGATCTCGGCGAGATGGACGACCCGACGAAGGTGACCTGCGCGACCTGCCACCGACGATCGCGTCACCCCGAGATCGAGCCGCCAGCCGGCCCGGCCAAGCCCGAGGCGAAATAGACCGCAATCCGGCCTTTTCCAGGGCCCTCAATTCTGAGATTAAGTCTCATTATTCCAATCAAATAGCCATGCTTGACGGGGCGCTCCCCGCGCCCTAAACTAGGACTGTAACGGTCGGAGTTCCTCCGGCGTCCAATCACCATGCTCAGGCTGTCCAAAAAGACCGACTACGCGCTGATTGCGCTCACGTTCATCGCGACGTCGGAAAGGGCCGCGAGCGCGCGGGAGATCGCCGAGCGGCACGACGTGCCCCTGGAGTTGATGGCGAAAGTGCTTCAGCGCCTGGTGCAGCGTGGCGTGCTTCGCTCGCAACAGGGGATCCACGGCGGGTATCAGCTGTCGCGGCGCCCGGACACGGTGAGCGTGGCCGAAATCGTCGAGATCATCGACGGCCCGCTGCAGCTGACGGTCTGCGGGACGACGGAGGAGCGGTGCGACCAGTTCAGCAAGTGCAACATCAAGGATCCGCTGCATCGCATCCGTGACCGCATCATCGGCGCGTTGATGGCGTGCACCATCGCCGAACTGGCGTCCGGGCATCACGAGGAGGCCGTGGCGATGCCGATTGCCACCGGCGGGATCGCCGTTGCCGGCCGCCGGCCGACTCGGACGTAACGTTTCGTTGCCGGTCCTGAAGGACCGGCCTACTGCAGTAGGGCGGGGCTCAGCGCCGCCGTGGGTACGTTGGGGGCTTCAGCCCGCCGTAATTTCGAGAGCTCGTCATGGTTCAGATCACCGAAAGCGCATCGAAGCAAATCCTGAAGATGCTCGTGAAGAACGAGCTGGCGGGCGGAGGGCTCCGCGTGGGCCTCAAGGCCGGCGGCTGTTCCGGGTACGAGTACACGTTCGCGTGGGAGTCGACGCCGCGCCCGGACGACCAGGTGTTCGAAGGCCCCGACGGCGCGCGCGTGTTCGTCGATCCGCGCAGCTTGCGCCTCATCGATGGCACGGTGCTCGACTACGACACGAACCTCGTGAGCAAGGGCTTCGTCTTCAACAACCCCAACGCGAAGAGCACCTGCGGGTGCGGGATTTCGTTCAGTGCGTGAAATGTTGCAGTCCATGGGGCCATGGGTCCATAGGTCCATGGGCACGTTGCTCAACGAGTCCCTCATAGACTCATGGACCCATGAGCCCATAGACCTCTGAAATGTCCACATCCACCGAAACGATCGAACAGCTCGCGACGCGTGAGTACAAGTACGGCTTCGTCACGGACATCGAGTCCGAGACACTGCCGCCCGGCCTCAACGAGGACGTCGTCCGCGCGATCTCCGCGAAGAAGGGCGAGCCGGAGTGGCTCCTCGAGTTCCGCCTGAAGGCGTTCCGCGCCTGGCAGAACATGACCGAGCCGACCTGGCACAACGTGCACTACGCGAAGATCGACTACCAGGCCATCAGCTATTACTCGGCGCCGAAGAAGAAGCCCGTGCTGAACAGCATGGACGAAGTGGATCCGGAGCTGCGCAGCACGTTCGCCAAGCTCGGCATCCCGCTCGAGGAGCAGATGCTGCTGGCCGGCGTGGCCGTGGACGCCGTGTTCGACTCGGTGTCGGTCGCCACGACCTTCCGGAGCAAGCTCGCCGAGCTGGGCATCATCTTCTGCTCGTTCAGCGAGGCCGTGCACGATCACCCCGAGCTCGTGAAGAAGTACCTGGGCACGGTCGTGCCGTACACGGACAACTTCTTCGCGACGCTGAACTCGGCGGTCTTCAGCGATGGCAGCTTCGCCTACATCCCGAAGGGCGTGCGCTGCCCGATGGAGCTGAGCACCTATTTCCGGATCAACGCGGCCAGCACGGGCCAGTTCGAGCGGACGCTGCTCATCGCGGAAGAGGGCGCCTACGTCAGCTACCTCGAAGGCTGCACGGCGCCGATGCGCGACGAGAACCAGCTGCACGCCGCCGTCGTCGAGCTCGTCGCCCTGGACGACGCGACGATCAAGTACTCGACGGTGCAGAACTGGTATCCCGGCGACAAGGACGGCAAGGGCGGCATCTACAACTTCGTCACCAAGCGCGGCGCCTGCCGCGGCCGCCGCTCCAAGATCACGTGGACGCAGGTCGAGACCGGCTCGGCGATCACGTGGAAGTACCCGAGCTGCCTTTTGATCGGCGACGACTCGATCGGCGAGTTCTACTCGGTGGCGACGACGAACAACCGCCAGCAGGCCGACACCGGCACGAAGATGATCCACCTCGGGAGGAACACCCGGAGCACGATCGTCTCGAAGGGCATTTCGGCCGGCTTCGGGCAGAACACGTATCGGGGGCAGGTGAAGATCGGCCCCAACGCCGAGGGCGCGCGCAACTACTCGCAGTGCGATTCGCTGCTCATCGGCGATCGCTGCGGTGCGCACACCTTCCCGTATCTCGAAATCAAGAACGCGACGGCGCAGGTCGAGCACGAGGCGTCCACGTCGAAGATCGGCGAGGACCAGATCTTCTACTGCCGGCAGCGCGGCATCTCGACCGAGGACGCCGTGAACATGATCGTCAGCGGCTTCTGCAAGGACGTCTTCCGCGAACTGCCGATGGAGTTTGCCGTCGAGGCGCAGAAGCTGCTCAGCATCTCGCTCGAAGGCTCGGTTGGTTAGGTCGCGGATTGTTGATTGCGGATTGACGGTTTCCGTACGTAGGGCCCGGATTCAGCCGGGCCGACTCAGAGGATCGAATGCTTGAGATCAAGGACTTGAAGGCGGGCGCCGAGGGGCGCGACATCCTGAAAGGCGTCACGCTCTCGGTCAAGCCGGGCGAAGTGCACGCGATCATGGGGCCCAACGGCTCGGGCAAGAGCACGCTGGCCCGCGTGCTGGCCGGGCATCCCGCCTATGAAGTGACCGGCGGCGCGGTGGAGTTCAACGGCAAGGACCTGCTCGACCTGGATCCCGAGGAGCGCGCCTGCGAAGGCGTCTTCATGGCGTTCCAGTACCCGGTCGAGATCCCCGGCGTGAACAACTCCTACTTCCTCAAAGCGGCGCTGAACGCGCAGAGGAAGCACCGCGGCGAGCCCGAGCTCGACGCAATGGACTTTCTCGCGCTCGTGAAGGACCGCCTGCAGGTTCTGCACATCGACGACGAGCTGATGCGGCGGCCGGTGAACGAGGGCTTCTCGGGCGGCGAGAAGAAGCGCAACGAGATCTTTCAGATGCTCGTCCTGCAGCCGTCGCTGGCGATCCTCGACGAAACCGACTCGGGCCTCGACATCGACGCCCTGAAGACGGTCGCGGAAGGCGTCAACGCGATGCGCAGCCCCGACCGCGCGATCGTCGTGGTCACGCACTACCAGCGTCTCCTCGAATACATCGTGCCCGACTTCGTGCACGTGCTCAGCGAGGGCCGCATCGTGAAGTCGGGCGGCAAGGAACTGGCGCTCGAGCTCGAGGCCAAGGGCTACGGCTGGCTCGAGGCCGACGCGGCGCCGGCCGGAGCGAGGGGCTAACGATGTCGTCAGTCGTCGAACACCCGGGCGCCGGCCCGGTCGAACGTTACGTGGCCGAGTTCGAGGCCGCCGCGGATCGGCGTCCGGCCGGACCGGCCTGGCTCGAGGCGCGTCGGCGCGACGCGATGGAACGGTTCACGGCGCTGGGCCTGCCGACGACCCGGGACGAGGAATACCGCTTCACGAATGTCGGGCCGATCACGGCCACCGAGTTCGTGCGCGCCGCCGAAGCAAGCGTCGATCGCGCGGCGATCGTCGAGCACCTCTACGGCGACGCCGTGGCGGCCGAGATCGTCTTCGTCAACGGGCGCTTCTCGGCGTCTCTCTCGACGGTCGGAACGCCGGCGACTGGCGTTGTCGCGGGCCGTCTCGCCGATCACCTCCAGACCGCGGACGCCGCGTCGCTCGGGGCCGTCGCGGGGTTGGACGCGGCGTTCACCGCCCTGAACACCGCCTTGTTCGATGACGGCGCGATGGTCTCGGTGCCGAAGAACGTCGTGCTCGAGAAGCCGATCAACGTCGTCTTCGTCACGACGGGTGCCGCGCAGGCGACAGTGAGCTATCCGCGGGTGTTGCTCGTCGCGGGAGAGCACAGCCAGGCGCAGGTCATCGAGACGCACCTCGGTCTCGGCGGCGGCGTCCACTTCTCCTGCGCCGTGACCGAGGTCGTCGCTGCGGCCAGCTCGCGGCTCGAGCACTATCGCCTGCAGTTCGAGCGGCCGGACGGCTACCACTACTGCCGGCTGCAGCTGCAGGCCGCACGCTCGGCGACGTTTCTCTCGCACGCCTTCTCGCTCGGCGGCGCGATCGTGAGAAACGATCTCGGCGCGGTGCTCGGCGGCGAAGGCATCGACTGCACGCTGAACGGGCTGTATCTGGCCGACGGCGACACGCTCGTCGACAACCACACGACCATCGATCACGCCCAGCCGCACTGCGGCAGCCACGAGGTCTACAAGGGCATCCTCGGCGGCAGGGCGCGCGGCGTCTTCAACGGCAAGATCATCGTCCGGCAGGACGCGCAGAAGACCGATGCGAAGCAGACCAACAAGGCCATGCTGCTGTCGGGCCAGGCGCAAATCAACACCAAGCCGCAGCTCGAGATCCTCGCCGACGACGTGAAGTGCACGCACGGGGCGACCGTGGGTCAGCTCGACACCGACGCGATGTTCTACCTGCAGGCGCGCGGCATCGCGCGCACCGACGCGAGGGGGCTGCTCCTCCGCGCGTTCGCCGGCGACATCGTGAACCGCGTGCGGTTCGAGCCGCTGCGCGATCGGCTGGATGCCTGGCTGCTGGCGCAGATTCCAAAAGACGCGGTGTAACGCGGGTACGTAGGGCGGCCCTTCAGGGCCGCCGTATTTTTGGCGGGGCTGAAGCCCCGCCCTGCTGCAGCGAGACGTACGTAGGGCGGTCCTTCAGGGCCGCCTGCAGGGACAGGCTGATGACGAGACTGGCTGAGGCGACAGCGGTGTTCAACGTCGCGAGGCTGCGGGAGGACTTCCCCATCCTCGCCGAGCGCGTGCACGGCAAGCCCCTCGTGTATCTCGACAACGCGAACACGACGCAGAAGCCTCGCCAGGTCCTCGACGCGCTGGATCACTACTACAGGCACGACAACGCGAACATCCATCGCGCAACGCACCTGCTGAGCGAGCGCGCGACGGCGGCCTACGAAGGCACCCGCGCGACGGTGGCGTCGTTCATCAACGCCCCCGACAAGCGCGAGGTCGTTTTCACCAAGGGCTGCACCGAGGGCATCAACCTCGTCGCGCAGACGTGGGGCCGCGGCACGCTGACGCCCGGCGACGAAGTGCTCGTCACCTGGATGGAGCACCACTCGAACATCGTCCCGTGGCAGCTGGTGTGCGGCGCGACGGGCGCGACGTTGAAGGTCTGCCCCATCACGGACCGCGGCGAGCTGGACCTGGACGCGTTCGATCGCCTGCTGACACCGCGCACGAAGATCGTCGCGATGATTCACGTCAGCAACGCCCTCGGCACGATCAACCCCGTGGCCGAGCTGACGCGCAAGGCCAAAGCCGCCGGCGCGGTTGTGCTGATCGACGGCGCCCAGGCGGTGCCGCACCTGCCGGTGGACGTGCAGGCGATCGGCTGCGACTTCTACACGTTCTCCGGGCACAAGATCTACGGGCCGACCGGCACCGGCATTCTCTACGGCCGGGCGGCGCTGCTCGAGGCCATGCCGCCGTATCAGGGCGGCGGCGACATGATCTCGTCGGTCACCTTCGAGAAGACCGACTACAACGTGCTGCCGTACAAGTTCGAGGCCGGGACGCCGAACATCGCGGGCATGGTGGGACTTGGCGCGGCGATCAAATACGTCGAGGGGATCGACCGCGAGGCCGCGCGCGCCCACGAAGATTCGCTGCTCGAGTACCTGACGGCGCAGGTGGCCGCCGTGCCCGGCACGCGGCTCCTGGGCGAAGCGCGCGAGAAGTCGAGCGTGCTCTCGTTCGTCATGGACGGCGTGCACCCCCACGACGTCGGCACGATCCTCGACACCGAAGGCATCGCGGTGCGTACCGGGCAGCACTGCGCGCAGCCGATCATGGACCGGTACGGCGTGCCCGCGACGGTGCGCGCGTCGATCGGCCTCTACAACACGCGCGAGGACGTCGACGCGTTCATCGGCGGCCTGCACAAGGTGCGGGAGGTCTTCGGCTGATGTCGGATCTCAGGGAGCTGTACCAGGAAGTCATCCTCGACCACAACAAGCGGCCGAGGAACTTCGGCACGCTCGACCATCCGTCGCGGACCGCCAGGGGACACAACCCCCTCTGCGGCGATCGGCTGACGCTGCAGCTGGCCCTGGAGGGCGATCGCATCGCGCAGGTGGCCTTCGAGGGATCCGGCTGCGCGATCTCGAAGGCGTCGGCGTCGCTGATGACGGAAGCCATCAAGGGGCACACGGTCGCCGAGGCCGAAGCTCTCTTCGAGCGGTTTCACACGCTCGTGACGACGCCGCCTGACGCGCCGGTCAGCCTCGAAGGCCTCGGAAAGCTCGCCGTCTTCGCGGGCGTGCGCGAATACCCCGCACGCGTGAAGTGCGCCAGCCTGGCCTGGCACACGATGAAGAACGCCGTGGAGGCCGTCCCGGCAACGGCGCGGACCGAAGAGGAATGAAGCCGCTCCCCGTGATCCAGCCCGAATCGTCCACGCCCCAGGGCGCGCCCACGGACCGCAAGACGGCCGACCTGGTGCGAGACGCCGCGCGCACGGCCGCGCTCGAGCCCGCGATCATCGCGGCCATCAAGACCGTGTTCGACCCTGAAATTCCGGTCAACATCCACGACCTCGGCCTGATTTACGAAGTCCTGGTGGACGCCGCGGGCGTCGCCGGGGTACGGATGACGCTGACTGCTCCGGGGTGCCCGGCCGCGCAGTGGCTCCCCGGTCAGGTCGAGCAGAAGGTCAAGGCCGTGGATGGCGTCACCGACGCCAAAGTCGACGTCGTCTTCGATCCGCCCTGGACGAAGGATCGCATGTCAGAGGCGGCGAAGCTGCAGCTCGGCATGTGGTAGAAAGAGGCCCATGCCAGGGAGCCTTCCGCTCAATTCAAGCCCGCTGAGCACCTTCCACGGCATCGACGACGAGGTCGCCACCTACTGCCTGGAGCACGCCGCGCTGACGACCGCCAAGCGCGGGGACCTGCTCGTGCGGCAGGGCGAGAAGGCCACGTACGTCTACGTCGTCCGAAGCGGTTACGCGAAGATGGTGTCGATGTCGCCAGACGGCCACGAGGTGATGGTCGGCATTGTCGGGCCGCGCGACGTGCTCGGTCAGGCGGCGGTGCTGGACGACCAGCGCGACTACCTGGTGACCGCCACGGCGCTCACGGCGATGGACATGGCCATCTGGTCGCGCGCCAAGGCCCTCGAGCTTTCGAAGAGATTCCCGGAGATCCACGCACGGCTCGACGTGCAGCTCGAGAAGAACGTGAGAGTGCTCCTCGGCCGCGTCCACTCCGTGAGCGAAGGACGCGTCGCGCAGCGCCTGGCGCGGGTGCTGCTGGAGCTCTCCGAGCGGCATGGCGAGCCGCGGCCGCCCGGCGTCGCCATCCTTCCTCCGCTGACCCGCCAGGACCTCGCGGCGCTCACCGGCACCACGTTGTACTCCGCCAGCCGGATGCTGGCTGACTGGGAGCACAAGGGCCTGCTGACGACCTCGCGCGGCAGCGTCCGTATCCGAGACGTCGCCGGCCTGACCGCGATCGCCGAAACGCCGGACTGACGGACTTCGGACTTCGCCGGGGCTGAAGCCCGGACTACTGCGACTCAGGCCCAAGCCCGGTCTGCCCCGTTTCGGCGGTGGACAGTAGAGCGGGGCTTCACCCCGCCTGGAGCTCGCCTTCGCAACCTCAAAAGCGACCATTTTTACGGGCTTGTCGCGCTTTGCGCCCGCGCAACGACCGGTCCGGCGGCGACGCGTACTCTCGAAGGCATGAGCACCCTCGAGTTGTCGGCGTTGTCCGACTGTGAGCCGCAGTGGCTCGAGCGGCCCGTGAGCGTGGTCGCGACGCACATCAGCCGCGTGTATCACGAGTTCACGCGCGAGCAACTTCCGGTCATCGCCGATCTCGCCACTCGCGTGCAGTCGATCTCAGGCGACGGTTGGAATGAGACGCTTCCCGGCCTCGTATCGCTGCTGACGCAGCTGCGTGATGCGGTCGAGACACACGCCTGGACCGAGGACGATCTCCTCTTCCCCGTCCTCGTCGCCCACGAATACCCGAGCGTGCTCGAGACCAACGTCTCCGCCGAAGACCTGCTCAAGCTGGTCGAGACACTGTCGGCAGAACACGTCGAGATCCGCATGCTCATCGACGAGATCGCGCGGGTCACCAACGGATTTCGCGCCCCGGCCAGCGCGCCGACGGAGTACGAAGATCTCGTGCGCCTCGCCGAGGAGCTCACGCAGTCCCTCACCGAAGAGCTCGACCTCGAGGATCGGTGCCTGCTGCCGCGCGCGCGGATGTTGGCGACGGCGAGCATGTAGCCCGGGTTCATGGGTTCATGGGTTCATGGGTCCATGGGTCCATGGGTCCATGGGTCCA
>JBKPSY010000146.1:0-7238 GCA_046735235.1 Acidobacteriota bacterium
GCTTCGAGCATCCACTCGAGCACCCTCGTCTTGCCGTCCGATGCCGCGAGATCGACGTCGCGGAGCGTGTCGATGAACTCGAGCTCCTCGGCGAACCCGAGGATCGCCCAGGCCAGCCCGCGCGTCCATGTGGAGAAGGGCGAGTAGCCCTGCTGGCTGCTCGGTCCGCGGTACGAACCGTTCGCCGCGTTGAAGAGGCTCTCGTGCGCGGTGCGGCCCCGCGTGTCGTAGTGGTCGCGCGCTTCCCCGTAGTAGACGCTGTACAAGGCGGTCGCACGCGCGTGCTGGACCAGCCGATCGAGCAGGCTGATCGACGCGTCCTGCTCGCCGGACAACCGATGGCCGAGACGGTGCGAGATCGCCACGACCCGAAGCGAGCGGATCGTGTCGACGAACAGCGAGTGCGCGCCGTTGAACGAGTGGATGAAGCCGCCGCCTGGGATCGGGGTCCACCGCGAGGCCTGGACGGCGCCACTCACCTTCAGCGCCAGCTCGTAGAACTGGCGCTCCCACTCGGAGGCATCGATCCGTCCTTCCCGCGCGAGACGCCAGAGCGTGCCATAGGTGCTGACGTTGTTGAACCCATGGTCGTGCACGCCGACGTGCGTCAGATGGGGCGCCATGCGCTCGACCGTCCGCGACCGGCCGAGCTCCAGGAACGCGCGGTCGCCGGTGGCGTCGAACTGCAGCAGCGCGGCGCCGAACTGAAAACCCTGCGTCCACTCGGTCCACCCCCGGGCGCGGTAGATGCCATCCACCGTGAATACAGGCGCGCCGTCAGCCGGATCCCATCGCGCTTCGAGCGCGAGGATCTTTGCCGCCGACCGCTCGAACACGCCTCTGGCTTTCGGCAACAGGTCGCCGACGCCTGGCGCCTTGTCGATGCCGATCATTCCCGTGCCCTCCGGGCCCATCTTGGATCAACCGAACGGACCCGACCAACCTGACCGACCCGACCGACCGTTCGACCCCACCGACCCGTTCGACCTGACCGACCTGACCGACCGTCCGACCTGCGCGACCTGCGCGACCCGGCTCTTACCAATTGGAGCAGTTGACGCGGCCCTGCGTACCGCCGTACGGTGAGCCGGTCAGGCTCCCCGGAGTCACGCAGTGTCGATTCGCGTCGCCGATCCACGGTCGCCGGTCCCCGCCGAGGGGCTCACACGACGCGACCTGCTGTCCATCGCCTGGAGAAACGACGCCGATTCTCACGACGGGCACTGGATCCGCGTGCATCGCCGCGCAATGGCGTGCCGGTTCGAGATCACTCTTTCCGGCGAGCGCGCGTCGGAGATCCCCGCCGCGCGTGAAGCGCTCGAAGAGGCCGAACGCCTGGAATGCCTGCTGTCGATCTTTCGAGAGACGAGCGAGATCAGCCGCATCAACCAGGAGGCCGGCGTCGGCGCGATCACGGCGAGCAGCGATGTGGTGGCGCTGCTGTCTCGTTGCCAGCAGCTGTCTACCGCCACCGGCGGCGCGTTCGACATCACGTCCACGCCGCTCAGCCGCTGTTGGGGCTTCTTGCGGCGTGACGGACGCGTACCTGCCGATTCGGAAATCGATCAGGCGCTGGCGCTGGTCGGGATGGACAAGCTCTCCTGTGACGTCGAGACAAATCGCGTGTCGATGTCGACGCCTGGCGCCGCGCTCAACCTCGGCGCCGTGGGCAAGGGCTTCGCCGTGCAGGCGATCGGCGCTGCGCTTTGGCGCCAGGGCGTGCGGGAGGCGCTGGTCTCCGCCGGCGGCAGCTCGATCCTCGCCCTCGGTGGCACGGACGACGGGTGGAGGGTGGACGTGACGGCGGCGAGCCCGACGCGGCGCGTGCTCGCACGGCTGCGGCTGCGCAACGCGGCACTCGGCACGAGCGGTGCTGGCGAGCAGTTCGTCGAGGTCAACGGGCGCCGGTACGGTCACATTCTCGATCCACGCACTGGACGGCCCGCGTCCGGCGTCGTGAACGCGACAGTGGTCAGCGCCGACGCCGCCACCGCCGACGCCCTCGCGACGGCGTTCTTCGTTGGCGGCATGGAGCTGGCGCGGGAGTACTGCGACGCGCACCCCGGCACGCTCGCGCTCATCACGCCGGACGACCAGTTCTGGCGTCCGCGCGTTGTCGGGCGCTACCGTGGCGTCCATGTGGAGGAGCTGTGAACCTCACGCCTGAACAGCAGGCGATCGGCCGACGTAATTTCTTGAAGGCCGTCGCTGGAGTGCCCGCGCTCGCCGGCCTTGGCGCCGCCGCGGCCGTCAGCGGGCCCGTGCGCGGCGGTCCGATGCGGATCGGCTTCATCGGCGTCGGGGGCGAGGGCCGCGTGCTGCTCGCACAGGTCGATCCCGCCTACGCGACCGTGCCCGCGATGGCCGACATCAACCCATCGCAGCTGGTGAAGTCCGACGAGGTGCTGCAGAAGCAGGGGCGCCCGGCCGCGAAACACTACGCGGACTGGCAGGACATGATTGCCCACGAAGACATCGAAGGCGTTGTCGTGGCCGTTCCGCTCTGGGCCCATGCGGACATCGTGTGCGGGTGCCTCGACGCGGGTAAGCACGTGCTGTGCGAGAAGATGATGGCGTGGGACGTCGCGGGCTGCGAACGCATGCGGCAGACGGCCCTGAAGAATCGCAAGGTCCTCGAGATCGGCTATCAGCGCAACTACAACCCGATGTACCAGGCCGCGCACGACGGCATCATCAAGACGGGACTCCTTGGCGACGTCTTTCTCTCGCGCATTCTCTGGCACAGGAACGGCAACTGGCGGCGTCAGGGCGAGCCGCCGTCGAAGGACTACAACCCGTCGAAGTGGGGCTACCCGACGTTCGAGCATCTCTGGAACTGGCGCCTCTACAAGCGCTACTCGCGCGGCCTCATCGCGGAGCTGGCCAGTCACGAGATGAACATCGTCAACTGGTTCTTCGGGGCGGAGCCGACGTCCGTGATGGGCACCGGCGGCATCTACCGCTTCAACGACGGCCGCGAGGTGCCCGACCACGTGTACGCGACATGGGAGTACGACGGCGGGCGCACGGCGGTCTTCTCTTCGATCGAGTCGAACGCGTTCGATCACTACTACGAAGCGTTCTTCGGCACGAAGGCGACGCTGATCCTGCAGGGCGAGGCCGAGGCGTACCTCTTCGACGAGTCCACCGGCAAGCCGGCGACAGGTCTCGAGGTGACGCCAAAGGGCAACGGGCCCGCGCTGGAGGCGTCCGAGAGTCGGGTGGCGGACGCCGCGGGTCGCGGCGCCGGCGCGTCTACGACCACCGGCGATCGCCTGCTGGCCTACAAGAACGAGATCTCCGCCTTCTGTTCGGCCGTGCGCACGGGCGCGCCGCTGCTGTGCGGCCCGGACCGCGCGATGGGATCGGCCCGCGCGTGCATCACAGCCGTCGAGGCGATCGAGAAGAAGACGCGCCTCGAGATCCCGCCGCCGACCGCGGCGCGGACGTAGTGGAGCGCCGGATGCCGACGCACTCGCGCGCTCAAGGCGTCACGCTCGTCCTGCTCCGCACGTTGATCGGCTGGCATTTTCTATACGAGGGCTACTACAAGCTCGTGCTGCCGGCATGGGCGCGCAGTGGGACGCCCATCGGCAAGTGGAGCGCCGCCGGATATCTCGCGGCCGCAACCGGGCCGCTCGCCGGCGTGTTTCATGCGCTCGGCGCCTCGGCAGGCTCCTGGATTGACCTCGCCGTCCCGATCGGCCTCGTGCTCGTGGGCCTCTCGCTGATGCTCGGGCTGTTCACGCGTGTCGGATGCTGGGGCGCAATGGCGATGCTGGCGCTCTTCTACCTCTCCGCGATTCCGCTCACCGGCGCGCCGGTGCCCGGCCAGGAAGGCGAGTACATGCTCGTGAGTAAGAACCTGATCGAGCTCATCGCTGTCGCCGTCATCCTGACGTCCCGCACCGAGCGGATCGCCGGCCTCGATCTGCTCCTGCCTTCCTCACGCGCGTCCACGCCGGCGTCGTACACGGCCGCATGAGCGGCGATCCCGGGATCTTCTCCCTCTCGCGGCGATTCGCAGACGCCACGCGGAACGGTGCTCGAGTTCGACACGGTCGCCGGTGGCGCTTACAGAGTCACGACGTAGGGCAGGCCTGTGGGGCAGGGCTTCAGCCCGGCCATCGCAGTTGCACATCAGCGATTCGCGACGAAATCCGCAACGGTCTTCACGAAGAGCGCCTGCTGATCGACGAACGTCATGTGTCCCGACTGCGGAAGGATCACGAGCTTCGACCCGGAAATCCCCGCGTGCATCGCCTCGGCAATCGAGGGCGGCACCTGGTCGTGATCGCCGACGGTGATCAGCGTCGGCACCTTGATGCTGGCGAGGCGATCCGCGTACTCCACGGACGTCAGGTTGCCGTCGACGACGAACTCGCCGTGCGAGCCCCACATCTCTCGATAGAGATCCCATGACGTGCCGCCGGGGCTGACCGGGTCGTACGTCGGATCAGGATGCTTCTGGTAGAGATACGGGAAGTAGCCCTCACCCCAGGCCGCTTCCATGTAGTCGGCCGTGTAGCGGCTCCGCTCATACGGCTTCCCATGGCCGAACAGCCCCGCCTTTTCCATCTTGTCGATCCGCGCGCGTAACTCTGGCGTCATGTGCGCCTTCATCTGGACGAAGACGTCGTTCAGCGCTTTCGTGCTGTGGAAGGTGCTGCCGAGAATCAGGTGGGAGAGATTCGCCTGGTATTTGAATGCGTACGCCTGCGCGACGACGCCTCCGTAGGAATGACCGAGCAGACTGATCTTGCCAAGGGCAAGGCGATCGCGCACGGCCTCGACGTCCTCGACCATGGTCTCGACGGTGTAGCCCTTCGGATCTTCGAGCTTCTCCGACTTCCCTGAGCCGCGCTCGTCGATGAAGATCACGCGGTTCGTGCGCGCGAGGGGCAGCAGGTACGGCAGAAAGTAGTCGTGGGAAGCGCCCGGTCCCCCGTGGACAATCAACAGCGGCTCTCCCCTGCCGAGCGCCTCGTAGTAGATCAGCACGCCGTTGGCGTCGACGAAGCCTGCGTCAATCGGGAACACCGACGCCGAGGCCGAAGGCGGCGCCGGCCGATCGGCGGCCGCAGGCTCGGCGGGTTTCTGCGCACAACTCGCCGCGGCCATCAGCGCGGCGGCCATCAGCGCGGCGGCCATCATCACGCGTCGCATCGGAGCTCCGTTCTACTTCGGGGTCGGATCCTGCGCGGTCGGGTACTTCGGCGACCCGAGCGGGCGCACCGCGTCCTCGCGGTCGGCCAGCCACACCGACATCTCCCCCGGCCCGCGGTTGGCCCAGGCGTAATACGGAATTGCGACGAACGGCTGCTTCCGCGACGTCACGGTCCCGGATGCGTCCGCCGAGTACGCCAGCGCATGCCCGGCGATCACCTCGACGCCGTTGAGCAGCGTCGGGCGGGACTCGGCCCTGAGCGGCTCGCCGTCCGGCAGCAACAGGTTCAGCACATGGCCGCCCGGGTTGTCAGGCCATTCCGCCGCAAACACGATTGGACCGCGCTGCAACGCTACGCGGTCGCGATCGGCGCTCACGTCGTTCGAGGCCACGACGCGCCTGATGGGCATCGGCAGGTGCAGCCACACGACGTCGCCCGCCTTCCACGGCCGCGTGACCACCGCGTACCCCTGCTCCATCGTCAGCGGCACGTTCTGCTCGTCGACCGACAGCGTCACGGGCGTCGTGACCGGCGTCATGAAGTGATAGAGATCGCTCGGCACGGCGTCGTTGCCCGCCCAGCCAGGCACACGGATTCGCAGCGTGAAAGGTCCCGGCGTCTGCGGTCTCACAGTGATCCGCACGTCGCCGTCCCACGGGTAGCGAGTCGCCTGTACCAGCTGCACCTTGTTCCCGCTCGCCATCGCGATGTCGGCGGCTCCGGCGATGAACAGGTTGACGTAGATCGAGTCGGCGCGCTGCGCGTAGACGTAGCCCGCGAGCGACGCGAGAAAACGGGTGATGTTGCCAGGGCAGCACGCGACGCCGAACCACGGGCTGCGCTTGTACTGGCCGGCGGACTCCAGCGGGTTCGGATAGAAGAACGACTTGCCGTCGAGCGAGACGCCCGCCAGCAGCCCGTTGTAGAGCGTCCGCTCGAGGACGTCGATGTAGCGGGCCTCCCCGTGCAGCAGGAACAGCCGATGGTTCCAGAAGTCGTTGCCCACCGCGGCGCACGTCTCGTTGTATGCCGTCGCGTTTGGCAGCTCGTAGTCGTCGCCGAACGCTTCACCCTCTCCGCGCGCGCCGATGCCGCCGGTGATGTAGATCTTCCGTCCGACGACGTTCTGCCAGATGCGATCGATCGCGTGGAGATACGACTGATCGCCGGTCAGCGCCGCGACGTCGGCCATGCCAGAATACAGGTACATCGCGCGCACGGCGTGACCCACCGCTTCGGTCTGATCGACGACCCGGGTCTGCGACTGGTTGTACGTGCGGCCGGCGCCCGGAGTCCCGTCCGGCCCGCGCTGGTCGAGCATGAAACGCGCGAGTGCCAGATACCGCTCGTCGCCGGTCACGCGATAGAGCTTCGCGAGCCCCATCTCGGTGATCTCGTGGCCTGGCCAGATCGACTGCTTCCCCGGTCCGAACGTCGTCGTCAGCAGGTTCGCCGTCCGCAGCGCGACGTCCAGGAGCGATCGTTCGCCGGTCGCCTGGTAATGCGCGACGGCGGCCTCGTAGAGGTGGCCGAGATCGTAGAGCTCGTGGCTGTCTACCTTCTCGTTGACCCACCGCTCCTGGCCGGACCACTTGTGCGGATGCGCCGGATCGATCGTGCGGGCCGTGTAGAGGTATCCGTCGGGCTCCTGCGCCGAGGCGATCGTCGCGATCATCCGGTCCAGATACGCCGAGAGCTGCGGGTTCGGCTGGACGCTCAGCGAGTAGCTCGCGCCCTCGAGGACCTTGTAGATGTCGGTGTCGTCGAACGGGTAGCCCGGCGGCTTGCGGTCCTCGGGTGGATGTCCCTGAAGCACGGCGGCCGCGCGTTCGAAGTTGCCGACGCGGCCGGTCTCCTCGTTCTTGCCGAACGCGAATGGGATCGTGACCGTCCGATTGATCTCGATGCGCGGCGCCCAGAACGCGTCCGAGATGTGCACCGCGGTGAACGCCACCGGCTTCACCGGGTAGTCGTGTGACGGCGCTGGTGCAGGCGGCGGCGCCTGCACCAGCGGACCGGCGAGTAGCAGCCAGATGAGCGCCGGCAACCACAATCGCATTGTCCTTACTC
>JBKPSY010000147.1:0-12487 GCA_046735235.1 Acidobacteriota bacterium
GGCGCAGCGTGAGTACGACGCCTGGGTGAAGCACGCGGATCAGGTGACGCCGACGCGGTAGGTTCGAGAGTTCCTGGTTAGCGACGAAGACACCTGGATTTCGGGATTTCAAGGATTCAGCACCTGTTCAACCAGGCAAGCTCAATCCAAGAATCCCGAAATCCGGGTGT
The DNA here is from genome assembly GCA_046735235.1 of Acidobacteriota bacterium. Classification (GTDB taxonomy): domain Bacteria; phylum Acidobacteriota; class Vicinamibacteria; order Vicinamibacterales; family JAENWD01; genus JAENWD01. The sequence goes on from JBKPSY010000147.1 coordinate 171, forward strand.
TGTTTTTGGGGGGACGCCTACGACACCGCGCGCCGCGTCGGTGCGCTGGTGCGGGCCCCCTCGTCTGTGCGGCGACCGAGTGCGCGAAGGCTCGCTTCCACGGCCCGGACGATCCCGACGAGCGGCCAGGCGCGGCTGACGACGGCCGCTTTCGCGACGTCGGCGGCGCCACCGAAATCTGCGATCCTCGCCCGTACGGTGTCGTCAATTCGCCGCGCCCGCGCGGTGATGTCGTGGACGTCGTCGATCATCGCCATCAGGCGCGCCTCCACCGGCGCCACGTAGCGCGTCTCGAGATCCCGCACCGCGCCCTCGATCTTTTGATACATGCGCAGCCCGATGATGACCGCCGCGAACATGAAGAGCGTCTGCAGCGCCACGGCAATCGCCGTCACCGCCAGCCAGATGTTCGTCGTGTGAAGATCCATTGGCATCGTGTGCTCCTTGCAGGGTGAAGCCCCGCCTCACAAAGCAGACGTGAAGGTCTGCAATACACTCATTCCAACCCGCGAGTAGCGTTCCGTGTTCCAACCGGCGGTTAGCGTTCCGTCGCCAGCTTCACATCTCCGGTCTTTCGGATCACGCTGATCCCCACGTCGTCGCCCCGCCGTTCACAGAGCAAATCCATCTCCGCCTGGCCGACGGCAATCCGCGTGAGGCGGAGCCAGTCGAGATTCGACGGCAGCCGCGGGTGCCGCAGCGTGACGACGCGACGGCGGCCGTCCACGTCGAGCCCGAGCAGCGCCTGAATGAGCTGGAACGGCGCGGCCGATGCCCAGGCCTGCGGCGCGCACGCGGTCGGATATCGAGTGGGCGCATCGCCGCCCACGCGTGGGAAGCCGCAGAACAACTCCGGCAGACGCCGCAGCTCGAAGCGCTGCGCCGCGGCCGAGATGCCTTCGGCCAGGCACACCACCGCGTCCTTGAGGCCGTAGCGCGCCAGGCCGAGCGCGGCCAGCGCCGTGTCGTGCGGCCAGATCGAGCCGTCGTGATACGCCATCGGGTTGTAGCGCGCTTCCCCGTCGCGAATCGTGCGCAGGCCCCACCCCGAGAACATGTCCGGCTGCACGACGACCTCGGCAATCCGCCGCGCGCGCTCGGGCACGGCAATGCCGCTGATCAGGCACTGCGCGGCGTTCGAGGAGACCACGCGGCACGGTCGCTTGTCGCCGTCGAGCGCCAGCGCGTACACGCCGAGGTCCTCGCACCAGAACGCCCGCTCGAACGCCTCGTGCAGATCCTCGGCCTGGTCGTGGAGCGCCCGCGCCCGGCGCGAATCGCCCAGCACTGCTGCCAGCTCCGCCGCGTGATGCTTAGCCGCATAGACGTAGGCCTGCACCTCGCAGAGCGCGATGGGCCCCTGCGCGAGCGACCCGTCGGCATGGAAGATCGCGTCGTACGAGTCCTTCCACCCCTGATTCGCCAGGCCGGTGTCCGTGGCGCGGAAATACTCGACGAACCCGTCGTTGTCGCGGTCGCCGTCGAGGTCGATCCAGGCGAGCGCCGCCTCGATGTGCGGCCAGATGCGGCGGATGGTCTCCAGGTCGCCCGTGCGATCGAAATACCGGCCCGCCAGCATCACGAAGAGCGGGGTGGCGTCCACGCTGCCGTAGTAGCGGCCGAACGGGATCTCGCCGAGCGTGGCCATCTCACCGCTCCTGGCCTCGTGCAGGATCTTGCCCGGCTGGGCGTCGCGGGCCGGATCGGATCGCGTCGCCTGGGTGGCGGCCAGCGTCATCAGCACGCCGCGCGCGACGGCCGGATCGGCCCAGAGCAGGGAGAGCGCTGTGAGGATCCCGTCGCGGCCGAAGATCGTGCTGAACCACGGGATCCCGGCGTACGGATACGGGCCGTACGGCGTCTCGGTGATCATCATCGCGAGGTCCGCACGCGACCGTTCGAGCCACTCGTCCACGACGTCGCTCGACGTGCGCACCACCGTCGGTCGCGACCGCACGGTCTCCACTTCAGCGGCTGCCGCCGCGAGCGCGCTCTCGAACTTCGTGTCGAGCCTGGGCTCGCGCGTGCCGTCGCACGCGACACTCATCAACACCTCACGGCGATGGCCGGGCGGCACCGTGAGATTCACCAGCAGCGTCCGCCCATCGATCACGGGCGCCGGGTCGGCCTGGATGAGGGTCTGCCGCGTCACCCCATCGAGGCCGCGGTAGCTCAGGATCAGCCCGTCCTCGGTCGCGCGAACCGGCAGCGTCACGCCGCGCTTGGCGCGAACCGTGCCGCGCACCTCGAAGACATCCCGGAAGTCGGCGTCCACGACGAGGTCGAGGCCGAAGGCGGCCGGCTCGCGCCCGTAGTTCGTGACGCTCACGCGGATGTAGCAGCAGCTCTGGTAGATGAACGTGGTCCGGCGCACGTGCACCAGGCCGCGCGCCCAGAGAATCTGCACACCGTCACGTACGTCGGGGTTCGTGAGGTCCACCGTGAGCACGTGGCCCGTGACGCCCGGCGAGGCGCCCAGCAGGAACGGGCGAAGCCCCGCCATGTGCATGCGGAGTCCCGAGAGATACCGCGTGCCGTTGTGATAGAGCCCCTGGCCGCCGCCGGCGACCGTGATGTCGCCGAAGCCGTCGAAGACGCCGAACGTCTCGCCGTGCTTCAGCACATGCGTCTCGGGGCCCTGGCCGTCGGCCGCCGCGGCGATGTAGTAGATCTGCGGATCGTCCTCCACTGCGTCGCTCATGCGCTCCTGGCCTCCCGTAGCTCGCGGCGGTGCGCCTCGCGCAGCGCCTTGTAGATCGCGACGTAGTCGCGGGCCATGCGCTCGGCGGTGAACCGCCGCTCGAAGAGCGCGCGGCACGCCGCGCGGTCGATCCGATCGACCGATCGCAACGCGGCGGCCGCCGACTCGATCGAGTCGACGATCAGCCCGTTGACGCCCTCGTCGATCAGTTCGGGCACCGACCCGTGGTTCCAGGCGACGACCGGCGTGCCGCACGACATGGCTTCGATCACCACCATGCCGAAGGGCTCCGGCCAGTCGATCGGGAAGAGCAGCGCGCGGGCGCCGCCGAGCAGATCGGCCTTCTCTTCTTCGTTGATCTCGCCGAGATACGAGACGCCGGGCCGCTGGAGCAGCGGCTTGATTTCGGTTTCGAAGTACTCGCGATCGACGACGTCCACCTTGGCCGCAATGCGCAGCTCGACGCCGGCCCGCTGCGCGATCTCGATGGCGCGGTCCACGCGCTTCTCCGGAGAAATGCGTCCGATGAACGCGACGTAATCGCCGGGCTCCGCTCGATACGGGAGAAGATCCGGCGGCAGGCCGTGGTAAACCGTCCCGACCCACCGCGCGTCCACGCCTTCGGGGCGCTGCGCGTTCGAGATCGAGGCCAACGGGATGTCGTGGAACTCGCGCATCAGCGGCCACAGCTCCTCGATATCCAACCGCCCATGGAGGGTCGTCATCGAAGGCGTGCCGAGCCGCCGCGCGAGTGGCAGCTGCAGGAAGCCGGTGTGGAAGTGCACGATGTCGAACGCGTCCGCGCACGATGCCACGAGGCCCAGTGCGCGCAGATGGTGCGACAGCGAGTCGCGGCATTTGTCGTCGAGCCGCAGCGAGGTCGGCGTCGCGGGGATGAGCTCGGCGCGCGTGATGGAGTCGCCGCTGGCAATGAGCGTGACGTCGTGCCCGAGGTCGACCAGCGCGTCGGTCAGGTACGCGACGACGCGCTCCGTGCCGCCGTACGTGACGGGCGGCACGCGTTCGTAGAGCGGGGCTACCTGGAGAATGCGCACGTCAGCGCCTCCCCCGGAGCAGCCAGATCACGCCGGCGCCGACCAGCAGCACGAAGGGCCACCTCGTGCGACGCCGGCGAATGTGATCGCGTTCGTGTCCAAAGGCCATGACCCTCTGCAATTGCAAGAAAGGCTCCGGCTCGAGCGGCCTGTAACCCGATGAGCGCACGCAAGATCTGAACAGTCGCGTTGGCCAGATTCGATTCACACCGTGGCGAACGTGCCACTGCACCAGAGGCAGTCGGGGGTCGGGATAAATTTCACGTTCTGCTCACGGTCGCGGGAGGTGGGACAGTAAGGGTGTCGGGATAGATTTCACCTTTTTGCCAAGGGGTTACCCACGCTTGCCAAGGGGTTACCCACGCGGATGCGGCAAAAAGCGAAATTTATCGCGACCCCCCGGGCTGCATCCACGCGCGTAGCACGCGTCTTGCTCATCTGGGTGTGAGGTTCGCGCGGTATACACTGAGGCTGAGTTTTAATGGCTCAGTCCCCGGCCTACTTCGGCAAGCGGCAGCTGATCGGGGGCGTTGCTCTCGTCCTGCTGTTGCTCCTCAACGTGGTCGTCCGAGATCGAAATACGGAGGCCGTGCAGGCGGCCACTGCCGCGCTGGATCGCTCGCACGAAACGGTCTCGCTGCTGCGCCGCATCTCCGTCTCGGCCGTCGACGCGGAAACGGGCGTTCGCGGGTTCGTCATCACGGGCGCGGAGAACTATCTCGCGCCCTACAACGCGGCGCTGCCGGGATTCAACGGCGACCTGGCACGGCTCGAGCAGGTCTACGGCGACACGCCCGAGCAACGGCATCAACTGGCGGCTCTTCGCGCGCGGCTCGACGAGTCGCAGGCGGAGCTCGAGGCCATCATCACGGCGGCGCGCTCGGTCGGCCCCCCAGCAGCGGCGGCGCGGCTGGCCACCGGGCACAACAAGGCGACGATGGACGCGGTTCGCACCGAACTCGACACGATCGAAACGCAAGCCCGGGCGGACATCGCCGCCCGGCAGGACGAGGCACGCGCCAGCAGCCAGCTCGCGCGGTGGAGCGGCATGGCGACGGGCCTGCTGGGCGTGGCGGCCTCAATCGGCTTCATCTGGTCGGTGCGGCGGAACGCGGCGCAGCAGGCCTCGGCGGCGGCGGCGCTGTTCGCCGAGCGCGAGCAGCTGCGCGTGACGCTGGCCAGCATCGGCGACGGCGTGATCGTCACCGATGCCGCAGGCTGCATCACGATGATCAACCGGGTCACCGAGCAGCTCACCGGCTGGCCGTACGCCGAAGCCGTCGGCGCGCCGCTCGAGCAAGTCTTCCGGATTCTCAACGAGGACACGCGGCAGCCGGTGGGAAATCCCGCCACGCGGGCGCTGCGAGAAGGGGTGATCGTCGGGCTCGCGAACCACACGCTGCTCATCGCGCGCGACGGGACGGAACGCCCGATCGCCGACTCGGCTGCGGCCATCCACGGGGCGTCGAACGAGGTCCTCGGCGCGGTCCTCGTCTTCCGCGACGTCACCGAAGACCGCCACGCGGAGCTCGCGCTCAACCGATCGCTGGCGCACCAGCAGGCGTGGTCGGACCGGCTGCGACAAGTCGCCGCCGCGTCGCTCACCATCAACGCCGCGACGACGCAGGACAGCATCGTCGGGGTGATCGACGCGGAAGCGCGGCGGATCCTCGGCGCGGGCAACTGCCGCGTGACGTTCGCCGACGAACCGCTGGCCGAAGAGGCCGGCCATCTCGTGGTGCCCCTGACGCTGCGGTCGGGCCGCCATTTCGGGTACATCCACTGCTCCGACAAGTCGCCGGGCTTCGACGAAGACGACCGCGCGATGCTGACGCAGCTGGCGCAGATGGCGTCCATCGCGATCGAGAACTCGCGGCTCTACAACGACATCCGTACCAGCGACCTTCGCAAGGACGCGTTTGTCGCGACGCTCGCGCACGAGCTGCGCAATCCGCTGGCGCCGATCACCAACTCGCTCGAGGCCCTGCGGGCCACCAACAGCACCACCGAGCAGTCCTCCAGCCGGCAGATCATCGAGCGTCAGGTCGGGCAGCTCGTCCACCTGGTTGACGATCTGCTCGACGTCGCACGCATCAACCAGGGCAAGCTCGAACTCAGGCGGCGCAAGGTGCCGCTCTCGGAGGTCCTCGGCGCCGCGATCGAGACGAGCCGCCCGGCCATCGAGGCACAGGGCCACGCGCTCAACGTCTCGCAGCCCGCCGATCCGATCTGGCTCGACGCGGACCTCACGCGGCTCGCGCAGGTCTTCGCGAACCTCTTGAACAACAGCGCGAAGTACATGGAGGCAGGCGGCGCGATCGAGATTGTCGCCACCGCCGACGATCGCGAGGTCACCGTGGTCGTGGGCGATCGCGGCATCGGCATCTCGCCCGACCTGCTGCCACACGTCTTCGACATGTTCGTGCAGGCGGATCGATCGCTCGAGCGCGCGCAGGGCGGGCTCGGCATCGGCCTCACCCTGGTGCGCCAGCTGGTGCAGCTGCACGGCGGCAGCGTCACCGCGGCGAGCGACGGCCCGGGCCACGGCAGCGAGTTCGTCGTGCGGCTGCCCCGCGTCGCCGCCCCGGTCGGGCAGCAGCCGGCGCCGCCGGCCGATTCGACGACTGCACTCCCGGCGCGGCGCGTGCTCGTCGTGGACGACAATCGCGATGCGGTCGAGTCGCTCTCGCTGCTGCTGAAGCTGGCTGGGCAGACCGTTGCCAGCGCGCACGACGGCCGCGAGGCGCTGACTCAGTTCGCCGCCTTCGACCCCGACGTCGTCGTGCTCGACATCGGGCTGCCGGTGCTGAACGGCTACGACGTGGCGCGGCAGATGCGCGCGACGGCGACACGACCGGTCGTGCTCGTCGCGCTCACCGGATGGGGGCAGGACGACGACCGGCGACGCACGGCCGACGCCGGCTTCGACTATCACCTCGTCAAACCCGTCGAGTTCGACTCGCTCAAATCCCTCCTGGCGTCGATCCCCCGCCCCGCCTCTGCCTGAAACCTCAGCTGGCACGTCGATTGAAAGCTGTCCGGCCCGTGGACAGCCGGGCGTCAAAAACTCAGCAAAATCCGACGGGTGAGCGTTTTCAATGCAGCCCGTGTGGCATCAATTCAATACATACTGCGTAGATATTCCCTGGAGGGCCGCAATGTCTGTCTCTTCCCCGATGCGCGTGCTGGTCGTCGATGACGAGCCTGATGCGTCTGCCGCGCTCGAGCTGTTGCTGAAGCCGCGGGGGTTCGATGTCCGCCTGGCGGGGACGGGCGACGAAGGGCGCGCGATGGTCGCCGCCTGGAAGCCGCACGTCGTCCTGCTGGATCTGATGCTGCCCGACGTCCGCGACCTCGATCTGCTGAAAGACTTCCGGCAAAAGGCGCCGGAGATGCAGGTCGTGATGGTCACGTCGTACGGCAGCATCCCGAAGGTGGTCGAGGCGATGAACGCCGGCGCCTTCGGGTTCGTCGAGAAGCCGATCGACGCGATGCTGCTGCTCGCGGTGCTCGACAAGGCGCGCGAGACGGTGGCGATGACGGCCGAGAACCGCAGCCTGCGCCTGCAACTGCAGGACCACGCGACGCTGGCCGACATGGTCGCACGCAGCGACAAGATGAAGCAGCTCTTCGCGCTCGTCCGCAAGGTGGCGCCGAGCGATGCGAGCGTGCTGATTCAGGGCGAGAACGGCACGGGCAAGGAGCTCATCGCCAACGCGATTCACCGCCACAGCAAGCGCGCCGACGCGCCGTTCGTGAAAGTGAATTGCGCGGCCATCCCGTCCGAGCTGATGGAATCGGAGATCTTCGGCCACAAGCGCGGTTCGTTCACCGGCGCGCTGGCGGACCGCGAGGGGATCCTCGCGATGGCCGACGGCGGGTCGCTGCTGCTCGACGAAATCGGCGAGATGCCGGCCGCGCTCCAGGTCAAGCTGCTGCGCGTGCTGCAGGAGCGGGAGTTCACGCCGGTCGGCGGCGCGCGGCCGACGAAGTCGAACTTCCGGCTGATCTGCGCGACCAACATCGATCTCGACGCGGCGCTGGCCGACAAAAAGCTGCGCGCGGATCTCTTCTTCCGGATCAACACGTTCACGCTGTCGATCCCGCCGCTGCGCGATCGCTCGACCGACATCCCCGTGCTGGCCGAGCACCTGCTGGCCAAGCACGCGGCGCGGCATCAGCGCGACGTTGCGGGGATTGCCACCGACGCGATGCAGGCCCTCATGCGGCATCGCTGGCCGGGCAACGTGCGCGAGCTGGAGCACGCCATCGAGCGCGCGGTGATCGTCGCGGCGGGCCGGGAGATCCAGGCCAGCGACCTGCCGTCGACCGTGCGGGAGCCGGTGCCGGACGAGACCGCCCTCGAGGCCATCCCGCAGCATTGCACGCTGCAGGAGATCGAGCGGCTGGCCATCCTGCGCACCCTCGAGCAGACGCGGTGGAACAAGCGCGCAACGGCCGACATCCTCGGCTTGTACCGCCCGACGCTCTACAGCAAGCTGAAGAAGTACAACTTGCTGAAGCGGCCGATGACGGCGAACGCCTAGTGGGCGTCGCGCCGTCATCCGTCTCAGCGCTGAGAATTTCTCTCTAACCGGAGAGGCTTGTGCCCCAGCTCACGACCCGAGGCGCGCGCGCGAGCGACGCCTTCATCCGCCATGTCGGCCACGACCTGCGCAGCTCGCTGAACGCGGTCGTCGCATGGGGCGAGCTCGTGCGCACCGGGCAGCTTCCGCCCGAGGAACTGACCCGCGCCGGCGACACGATCGTCCGTCAAGTGCGGCAGCTGTCGCGGCGGCTCGGCGACGTCCTCGATCTCTGGCGGCTCGACGTGGGCGCGATCACCCTGACGCCGGCGTCGAGCTCGGTGTCGGCGGCGGTGCGCTCGGCGGTCGAGGCCTCCCGGGTGCACTTCGAGACGCGGCACGTCGAGTGCCGCATGACGGTGGACGCCGACGGCTCGGCGATAGTCGACACCGTGCGGCTCACGCAAGCGCTCACGTTGCTGCTGATGGACGCGGCGCAAAACACCGCGACCGGCGAGGCGGTGGACGTCCGCGTCGGGGCCCGGGAGGGCGGCCTGATGGTGACGATCACCGGCGGCGGCAAGGTGCCCGGCGAGTGCGCGTTCGATCGCGATCGCGCCGACACGTCCGGCGACGGCACGCGGCCGTTCGACTTCGGGCTGTCGCTGGCGCGGACGCTGGTCGACATGAATCAGGCAACGCTCGCCGTCGAGCGCGCCGACGGCGACCGCGTCGTCTTCGTGGTGGGGATTGACGGGGTCCGGAGCACCCCGGCTACGGCTCAGCCTCGCGCGGCCACTCAGGACGTGGTCTAGCTAGTGGCCTGCCCGGCCTGTCGAGTCGTACAATCGGAGCATGTGCCGCAACATCAAGCCGCTGTTCAACTTCGATCCGCCCGCGACCGACGAGGACGTGCGGAATGCCTCAGTGCAATTCGTGCGGAAGCTGGCCGGATTCACGAAGCCGTCGCAGGCCAACGAGGCGGCATTTGAACGCGCGGTGGACGAGATCGCCGCCTCGGCCCGGACGCTGATCGACTCGCTCGTCACATCGGCCGCGCCGCGCGATCGCGAGGAGTGGAAGTCGAAGATGAAAGCGCGCTCGGAGCTCCGCTACCCGCCGACAGCGACCAGATAAGCCGCGCATCGACTCCCGACGGCGCTCGCCGTTGCTCAGCGCGCCGCGCACACGCGGTCTATGATGCAGTGACCAGCCTCTGCTGCATCCCGTCACGGAACAACCATCAACCTAGGACATCCCGATGAAGTTCATGATCACGTGGAAGATCCCGCCGGCGCACTACAAGACGGCGCTCGAGCGGTTCCTCAAGACGGGCGCTCCCGCCCCGAAAGGCCTGAAGACGCTCGGTCGTTGGCACACCGCCGGCTCGAGTCGGGGCTTTCACCTGGTCGAGGGCTCCGACGCCGCGCTCGCCGAGATCAACGCGACCTGGGCGGACCTCCTGGAGTTGGAGGCCGTCCCGGTCGTCGAAGACGACGTCGCAGGCCAGGTGGCGACACGCCTCTACGGAAAGAAGTAAGAGAACGACGGGTTAGGCGGGTCGAACCTGCCTGACCCGTCCGACCTGCCTGACCCGACCGACCCGTCCGACCCGTCCGACCTGCCAGACCTGTCCGACCCGTCCGACCCGGTCAGTTTCCAATCCCGAGCCGCTGGTGCAACAGGCACAGACACGTGATCCACGTCAGCGGAACATCCACGCTCGTGCGCTCGGCCGTCGACATCTGCGGAATCCGATCGAGCGTGTCGATGACTTTGCCGGCGTCGTAGATCCCCGTGTCGCGCAGCACGTCGCCGCGGAGCGTGTCCTGCATCAGCGCGAACAGCGCCCCTCCCGGCTGCAGCGTGGCGGGCGGCGAAAGAAACGGGTGCTTCTGCCGGTGGTAGATCGCATCGGTGATCACCGGCCTGGCGGCTTCGCGCAGCACGTACTTCTCGGTCATGCCGCGGATCTTCATCGCCACCGGCAGCTGCACCACTTCCTCGACGACCTTGTGATCGAGGAACGGCAGCCGTCCCTCGACCGAATGCGCCATCTCCATGCGATCGCCGAGGTTGCTGAGGATGTAGTTCGGCAGCGACGTCTTCGCCCAGACGTAGAGCGACTGGTTGACCGGCTCGCGCCCGGTGAGCTGGCCTTCGACGTCGAAGTGGTTGAGCAGCGCGCGGAACGAGTCGCGGCCGTTGAAGGGCCTCGCGAAGTCCTCGTCCAGCAGGCCGAGCATGCGCTGCCCCTGCTGTCCCCACGTGGCGAGGATCGTGGGCACGAAGCCGAGGACGCGCTGCACGCTCTCGAAGCCGCCGGCCTCGCCGGTCGGCAGCAACACGCCCGCCGAGACGGGGTTGGCCGCGTTGAGCGCATCGAGCAGCGCCTTGGCATGCGCGGGATCCTGCCCGTCCATGTTGTGCAGCACGAGGTCGCGCCGGAAGAAGGGGTAGCCGGCAAAGACCTCGTCGGCGCCCTCTCCCGTCATCACCACGCGAATTCCCGAGTCGCGGACGGCCTTGCTCAGCAGGAACTTCGCGACCGAGTGTGCGTTCACGAATGGCCGCTCGGCGTGATAGAGCGCGTCTGACAGGTTGTGCGCGAGCTGGTCCGAGTTGATCTCGATCGGGTGGAACTCGGCGCCCGAGAGCGTGGCCTGCGCCTCGGCCAGCGCGCGCTCATCGTAGTCGGCCAGGTCGAACGACAGCGTGTAGGCGCGCAGCGGATGGCTCGCGATGTCCGAGGCGATGCCGAGCACCGAGCACGAGTCGAGACCGCCGCTCAGATAACAGGCGACGGGCACGTCGGCACGCAGCCGGAGCCGCACGGCCTCGTAGATCGTCGCGCGCAGCCGCTCCACCGCTTCCTGCGGATCCCGCGGGCGCCGCGTCACCTCGGCCGTCGGGTAGTCGAAGTCCCAGTACTGGTGCACGTGGACGTGCTCGCCGTCCGTCAGCAGGTAGCATCCGGGCGGCACCTGGTAGATCCCGTCGAACGTGGTGCGGCTCGGCGCCGTCATGAGGCCGTAGTGCACGTCGAAGAGGGACTCCCGATCCCAGCGAAGCGGCACCCCGAGCGCGGTGAGCGCCTTGACCTCCGACGCGATATGGCAGGTGCCGTCCACCACCGCGTAATAGAGCGGCTTGATGCCGAACCGGTCGCGGGCCGCAAACAGCACGCCGTCGCGCTCGTCCCAGATCGCGAACGCGAACTCCCCGCGCAGTTGATGCAGACACTTCGCGCCCAGGTCCTCGTACAGATGCAGGGCGATCTCGCTGTCCGATCGAGTCCGGAAACGATGTCCCTGGGTTTCCAGACCGCGGCGAATCGCCTCGAAGTCGTAGAACTCGCCGTTGACGACGATGTGGAGCGATTCGTCTTCGTTGGCGATCGGCTGATCGCCAGTGGCCAGGTCGATGATGCTCAACCGCGCGTGTCCGAGCCCCGCGCGTCCGTGCGCGGCCGTCCAGGCCGTCTGGTTGTCAGGCCCGCGATGCACGAGACGCCGCGCCGCGGCGAGAATAGCGTCCGACGACACACGACTCCTACGAGATACCGACGCGACGATGCCGCACAAACGGGAGCTCCTTGGCTAAGGGGGAAATGACGGGAACGGCAAACGTTATCACTGGAAGGGGTTTCGGACTACGGACTCGCGATGTCCGGCGGCGCGCGGTGTCGCGGGCGTGGCTCCGGGGATCGCGGCTCGAAACCGGACCTGTCGTCCGCGCGGAATTCAGACTGGCGCTCATCGGGCCGAGCCTACTCCGCCGCCCCTCGCAGACCGAGACGACTCGCACGCTCACGGCTGCGGCCCTCGAATTCCGCGCTCGCTTCGGTCCGGTTTCAGACTGGACGCTCATCGCCGCGACCTCAGTCGCCTCGCCCGCGACACCGCGACCCGCCGGACGTCGGGCAGCCGCGCGCCACCACCGCGGCAGCCGCGCCGACGCCTCCTGGCCGACTGCGAGTGACGCGAGGGCCTGCCGCGCCGAAGCCCGCAGGGCGAAGGCGGGTCAGAACGAAAC
>JBKPSY010000148.1:0-3890 GCA_046735235.1 Acidobacteriota bacterium
GGGTCAGCGCGCGGCGGCGGCTGTAGCCCGCGTGGAGCAGTACCGCGAAGTCGCCGAGCTCGTGCGGTACTTCGTGAGCCGCGACGGCCACGGCCGCGCTCACCCCCAGCGAAAACGAGGTCATCAGCGACGCGCCGATCATGGCGCCGTCGATGAGGTTGTGCACGGCCCCGCCGATCAGGACGAGCGGCCCCGACGAGCCGTGGACCTCACAGCTTTCCGAATGACAGTGCCGCCACAGGAGCGCCTTCTCGAGGACGAAGAAAAGAAGGATGCCCGCCAGCAGCGTGCCGAAGACACGCGGCGCGGGGGCCTTCGAGATCGCCTCCGGCAACAACGCCAGCAGTGCCACGCCGAGCAGCGTGCCAACGGCGTAGCTGACGAGCGGCGGGATCAGCGAGGTGTAGGTGCGCTGCGGCAAGACCAACAGGAGAGCCGCCGCCGCCAGGCCGCCAAGACTGCCGGCAATCGAGAGTCCGATGGCGCCAACCAGGGGAGACACGGCGAGATTCTATCCCTGCCTTCGCCCGCCTTCGCGCCTTCGGCGCTTCGGCGCGGCGCCGCCGGGGGACAGCTGTCCTCTGCCGGCTTCGATTCCACGGCCTTTCGCGAAGCAATTGGCCGATCCACGCCTGCGCAGAATGGCACGAGAGTTGATGCGATCTGCTGTGTCAGCGCATCCGGCCCGCCCGCAGCCGGCAGTTCCGTGGGAGAGACGTCATGTTCAGGAAAGTTCTACTGGCGGCATTCATCGTCGGCCTTTCATCCGCGACCGCTTTTGCCGAGGTCGTCCCCGAGCGGAAGACCCTGCAAATCGTCAACGACATCACCAGCAAGGTTCGGCAATACCCGCGGTTCACGATCTTCGACGACGTGAACGTGCGGATTGAGAACGGCGTGGCCGTGCTCACGGGCGCGGTCACGATGGGCTTCAAGCGCGAGGACATCGGCCGGCTGGTCGCGACGGTGCCCGGCGTGGCGTCGGTGAGCAACCAGCTCACGATCCTGCCGACCTCACCGTTCGACGACGAGCTGCGTCAGCGGATCGCGCGAGCGATCTACGGCAACGCGAACTTCTGGAATTACGCGGCGATGCCGAACCCGCCCATCCACATCGTGGTGGTCAACGGCCACGTCACCCTCACCGGCGTCGTGCAGAACAACGTGGACCGCATGCTCGCGCGATCTTTGGCGACGAACTTCGGCGCGTTCGACGTGAAGAACGAACTGAAGACGGATGCGGAGATGAAGGAGTTGCTCGAAAAGATCTGACGGGTCGGTCAGGTCGAACAGGTCGGTCAGGTCGGTCAGGTCGGTCAGGTCGAACGGGTCGGTCTCCGCATAATCCACCACAAGATGGCCGCGAACGTCAGCGCGACGAGCGCGGCCATCGACCCGAACAGCAGCAGGGTGCTGTACAGGATCGACTGCTGGTCCATCCGCGCTTCGATCAGAATCGGCTGGCCCTTCAGCCGGTCGGTCAACGACTGTTCCCACTCCAGGATGTTGCCGCGCTCGACGCGTCGTGAGGGCGCGTTGTGGTAGCGGATGCGCGCGGGAAGGTGGAGGCGAAACGCGACCAGCTCGCTGCCATTCCAGCCCACGTTGCCGACGTCGCCTCCGATGGGTACGCCGACGGTCTGCCTGTAGACATCCTCGTCGCCGGTCTTCGAGAGGCCGAACGTCTCCCACGCGAACGCGCTGGTCTCGTGCAGTCTCCGGACGTCGGCGACTTTCAATCGCAGGTGAATGAACCGACGACCGTCACGGCGCGACGTGCTCATCTGCGCGAGCGTGACGCCGTTGGACTCGTAGAACTTGCGCACGGTCTCTCGCTCGACGACGCCTGCGGGTGATGGGTCGAGCGGGATGCCGCGGAGCGCGACGATCGCGGGCACCGAGCCGTTGATGAAGATGCTGGCGGACCCGTCGAGGGAGAGGTCGATCTGCTCGTCGTATTCGTAGTGCCGCGGCACCAGGGCGCGGCATGCGCTGGACCATACCAGCAGGAGCGACAGCGCCGCGAGCGCCAAGAGACGCCTGGCGGCGCCCGGGAACCTCACGGCCCCGATGATATACTGACTCGCTTTCCCACCTGACCGCCCTCGCGCGCAATGGCTCGCCCGACATTCTTCTTCATCGACGGCAACAACCAGATGTACCGGGCGTATCACGCCATCCGGGGCCTCAGCGGCCCGGACGGCAGCGCCACCAACGCCATCTACGGCTTCGTGACGATGCTTCGCAAGCTGATCGCGGACCATCATCCCGACTACATCCTGGCCTCGTTCGATCTCGCCGGGCCGACGTTCCGGGATTCGCTGTCGGCCGACTACAAGGCGAACCGGACGCCGATGCCGCCCGATCTCGCCGAGCAGGTCGCACGCGTGCACGAGGCGTCGCTGGCGCTGGGCGTGCAGATTGTCACGGCCGGCGGCTTCGAGGCTGACGACGTCATCGGCACCCTGGCGACGAAGGTCGCGGCCGAGGGATTCGACGCGGTGATCGTCACGGGCGACAAGGACTTCTTTCAGCTCGTCGGCGGCCCGATTCGCGTGTTCAATCCGAGGGACGAGGGCGCCTGGTTCGACGAAGAGGGGGTCGTCCGGAAGCTCGGCGTACGCCCCGATCAGGTCGTCGACGTGCTCGCGCTGATGGGCGACTCGATCGACAACGTGAAGGGCGTGCCGGGCATCGGCGAGAAGGGCGCGCGCGAGCTCATCGCGTCGCATGGCACGCTCGACGCGCTGCTCGAGAAAGCGGCGGACGTGCCGCAGAAGCGGTATCGCGAAGCGTTGGTCACCTACGCCGATCAGGCGCGGCAGAGCCGCGAGCTGCTGAAGATCCGGACGGACGTCGAGGTGCCATTCGAGGCGGAGCGCTTCAAGTACTCGGGGGTGAACCGCGAGCAGTGCTACGACTTGTTCTCGAGGCTCGGGTTCCGCACGTTGCTGATGGAATTCGCGCCGACGGCCGCGACCATCCCCAAGCAGTACGAGGTCGTCGGCGACAGCGACGGGCTGAGCCGACTCGTGCGCGCCGCCGAGGTTGCCGCTGCGATCGGGGTGCACGTCCTGACCGACGGGGCCAGCCCGACGCGCGCGACGATCGTCGGCTTCGCGATCGCGACCGCGCCGCGCACCGCGTGGTTCGTCCCGGTCGGGCGCACCGGCGGCAGCCTGCTCGATCCCGTCCAGGACGGCATGCCGCTCGACGAGAGTCTTGCCGGCCTCAAGCCGCTGCTCGAACGCGACACGCCGCACAAGATCGGACACGACTTGAAGACCGCAGCCGTGGTGCTGGCGCGTCATGGCGTGACGCTCGCGGGGCTGGGCCTCGACACGATGATCGCGAGCTACCTGATCGACCCGACGCGCTCCGCGCACACGCTCGAAGACACCGCGCTGGAACATCTGGGGTACAAGGCGCTGGCCGAAGAGGACGTGACGGGCAAGGGCGCCAAAGCGACGCCGCTGGCGCACATGCCGGCGGACGCGTTGAAGGACTTCGCGGGCGAGCGCGCGGACCTTCCGCTGCAGCTTGCGCCGGGCCTCGCCGAGCGCCTCGAGTCCGAGCAGCTCACGAACGTCTGGGAGACGCTCGAGCGTCCGTTGATTCCGGCGCTCGTCGCCATCGAGCGCGCCGGGATTCGCGTGGACGTCGACGGCCTCCGCAAACAGTCGGTCCGGTTCGAACGCGATCTCGACGAACGGGCGCGGCGCATCTACGAACTCGCCGGCGTCGAGTTCAACATCGGATCGCCGAAACAGCTCGGCGAGGTGCTCTTCCAGAAGCTGCAGCTGCCGACCCCCAAGCGGTATGGCAAGGCGGCCGCGATATCGACTGCCGCCGACGTGCTCGAGGAACTGGCGGAGTCCCACGAGGTGCCT
>JBKPSY010000149.1:0-10063 GCA_046735235.1 Acidobacteriota bacterium
GGCCATCTGCTGACGGATGCGATAGAGCAGGTCCTGCTGGTCGCTGCTCCAGCCTTCGGCGGCGTCGAGCTCGCTCGTCGCCCGATGGCGCTCGGCCTGCCACTCCGCGCGTTCCCGCTCGAAGGCCTCGAGACGCTGCGAGATCGTCGCAAGCAGCGACGCGTGCACCGCGCGAAGCTCCGTGAGCTGCTGAGTGGCTTCGTTGGCCTCGGCCTCGAGCCGCGACTTCTCGAGGGCGTGTTGCCCCGCCTGGTCGCGCTGCGCTTCGACGACGCTCCGAATCTTGCGTGCGAGGGTCGCGGCCTGCTCTTCGTTCTCTCTCGCGCGTTCCTGAAGCAGCGTGCGTTCCTCGGCCCAGCGCGTGCGCTCGACCGCTTGGGCGTCGATCAGCTGCCGCCGCGCCGCTTCACCCGAGTCCACTGCCTGACGAAGCGCCGCCCCGGCCTCGCGCTGCTGTTGCACCTCGAGGCGCAGCTCGTTGAGCTCGGCGCGAAGCGCCACGGCCGACTCGGCCTCGACCGGCGGCTGCAGGCGCTCCTGAAGCTCCGTGTCGAGCGCGCGGTCCGCTTCGGCGTCCGCCGCCGACGTCTCGGGCAGCGAGGGGAGATCGAAGATCGCCATTTCCTGATCGAGCGCGACACCTGCCCGGTACTTGACGCGGCCATCCGCCAGCGACGCATCCACCCGGCTGACGCGGCCGGCGATTTGGTAGACCTGATCGCCCAGCGTCACGTTCAAGCAGAGGCCGACGCCAGGCGTCAGCCGGACATCCGACTCGACCAGCATGCCGCCGCGCGCGACGTTGATGACCTGCACGTCGGGGCCGGCGAGGATGCTCGCGCGAAGCGAGGGCAGACGCGTCGCGGGATGACGCGGGAATCGCCGCCAGCTGACGGCGGCCGGCGTGGGTTCGGTGTCGGACATCAACGGGTCACCGTCGGTGCTCATCGAAAGAGCAAGAACCGGACCATGCGATCTGCCGCGCCCGTTCGCACCCGGGCGCGTCGGCCGATGACGAAATCGCATGCCGCGCGACGGTTTTGCCGATCAGACGCGCGCCGCAAGCCTCGCTGCGGACGGAATCGTCACGCGTCCGGCAGGCTCCGCTGTTGTCGATCGCCGTGCCGCGATCGCGCTCGCGATCCGCTCCGCATCCCGGCTCACGCCGTGAATCATCGTGGACGAGAACGCGTAGAGGAAGTTCAGGCCGACGAAGTACAGCCCGGGTACGTCCGTCGCGATGCCCCGCTCGTGGCGAGGATCTCCCTGAGGATCGAAGATCGGCAGGTCGATCCACGAAAAGCCCGGCTGAAATCCCGTGCACCAGATCACGTTGCGCACCGAGTCCAGCACGTGTCCGTCGGCGAGCGCCGGCAGGCCGGCCGTGACGCCCGTGACGCGCGGGACGCGGACGATGCCCGCTTGGGTCAGCTCGGCACGCCGCGTGCGGATCAGCGGAGCCGCGCGGTGCAGCGCCTTCGCGCGCACGCGACGGCCGATCGGCGTATCCACCGTCAGGAGGTGGTGGAAGATGCCACGCAGCATCAATCGCCCCAGCAGCAGCCGTGCCGCGAGGCCGCCGATGCGGAAAGGTACTTCGCCGGTGTCGCGGCCCGCGACCCAGACGCGGCGGCTGCCTTTTACATCAAGGGCGATCTCCGCCCCGGAGTTGCCGGCGCCCACGATCACTACGTCGCCCTCTGCAAGTTGCTCCGGTGTCCGGTAATCGAGCGAATGGATCTGGCGGATGCGCGGATCGAGCTGCCCGGCGAAGGCCGGGGTCACCGGCACCTGATAGGTCGCCATCGCGACGACGACCTCGGCGGCTTCGTATGTGCCGCGAGTCGTCTCGACCAGAAAGCTGTCGCCCGATTTGGTCAGGCGCGTGACCCGTGTTGACGTGCGGACCGGAAGCGAGAAGTGCGTCGCGTACGACTCGAGGTAGGCCGCCATCTCGTCTTTGGTCGGGAAGGCGTTCGGCGGCGCCGGAAACGGGAGCCCGGCGAGGCCGTCGAACTTGGCGGGGGTGAACAGGCGCAACGAGTCCCAACGATGCCGCCAGGCATCGCCGATGCGCTCGTTCGCGTCGAGGATGAGGAAGTCCACGCCCCGCGCCTGCAGGGAATGACCGACGGACAGGCCCGCCTGGCCCGCCCCAATCACGATGGTATGAATGCGCTCCGGCTTTTGTTGTGTCGACATGACCACCTCGCGTGACGCCGGGGAACCGGCGACACCACGAAGCGTACAGGGTCTGTCCGGCCCGCGCATCAGCTGAAGCATGCACGCGGGCCGCGCGCCATATGGGTATTTCTGTGTATTACACGAGCTGATGCTGGAACGCGTACGCGGTCGCGGCCGCCCGGCTCGGCACGTCCAGCTTGACGAAGATGTTGCTCAGATGGCGGGCGACGGTCTTCTCGCTGATCGCCAGCTCATCGGCGATGGCCTTGTTGGACTTCCCGGAAGCCACGAGACGGAGCACTTCGATTTCGCGCGACGTCAGGGCGCCGCCTGCCGGTTCGTTGACGAGCGCCCGTCCGAGCCGTTCGGTGGCCGCTAGGTCGATCGCCGCCCCCAGCGTCTTGAACGTCCGGCAGGCGGACTCGAATTCCATCCGGGCGCCGTCGCGGTCGCCGAGCGCCCGGCAGGCGCGGCCGATGAGGACGTGCGTCCGCGCGGTGTCATACGGCGCGGCCAGCTCGCGCCACGATTCCCGGGATGCCTCGAGCCAGGGCAGCGCCGCCCTGGCGTCGCCTTCCTCCAACGTCACCGCGCCCAGCGCCCGCCCGGCGAGGGCCGTCGTGAACGGCGTCGATAATTCAGTGGCGATGGACGAGAGCTCGTCGGCGTCGCGGCGCGCAGCGGCACGATCGCCGGCCGCGAGACGGATCTCAATCCGCGCCGCCAGAAGGCCCGCTCGGAACTTGCGCCCGCGTGCCTCGTCGGTTGCCCGATCGATGGCAGAGACCGCCGCCTCGACGCGGCCTTGCGCCAGCCGCAACAGCGCCAGGCCCGGCTGCGGCGATCGTCCGGCGTCGCTCGCTTTGCGATAGGCGTCCTCGGCCTCGGCGAGCTCTCCACGCAGTCGATGGATCTCCGCACGCTGGTACCACGCCGCGCCGAGTGTCTGCGGGCTGCCGGGCGCCAAAGCGCGCTCGGCTTCGCGCATGGCCTCGTCCCACCGGCCGCGGAGGACCATGATTTCCGCGCGGTGCACGCGGCAGCTGCCGCGATACGGCACCAGATCGGGCTGGCTGGCGCACCAGCCGTCGAGCGCCTCGGTCCATTCGTGCGCGCGCCTCAGGTCGAACATCTCGAAGCAGGCGTCCACCACGCTGCAGTAGATCGTCCCGGTGATGATCGGCGACAGCTCGCCCTGGGTGACGGCCACCATGACCTCGTCCAGCAGCGCCACGCCGGCCGTCGTCTGGCCCAACCGGATCAGCGCGCGCCCCTGTCCCTGTCGCGCGAGGTTCACCAGGTCGCGGTCGCCGAAGCGTTCCCCGATGGCTGCTGCGTCGCCGAAGCGCTGCCGCGCGCTCTCGACGTCGCCTTCGCCCACGGCCTTCAACGCCGATTGCACGATCAAGTATCCCTGTTCCGCCGAGTCGATCCGACCGTCGTCGATCAGCCGATGCGCCCGTTGCGCCCAGCCGGCTGCGCGAGCTCGATCGCCGCGGCTGAACAAGCCGAAGGTGATCCACACGGCGCAGCGTGCCGCACCGAGGGGGTTGCCCTCGGAGAGGAAACCCTGGTGCGCCCGGGCAAGGAACTCCTCGCTCTCGACGTCGCGGCCGACGAGGTAGGCCGCCATTGCGAGCCGCTCCAGCACTGCCGGCGCGAGCGGCGTCGCGGCGTCGGCGCGCGACAGCTCGGCGAACGCCTCCGCCCATGCGCGGCGGGCGAACGCCTCGAGGCCCCGATCGAGCGGGCTGTCGACCACCTCCTGAGTCTACAGCCCTGGTATACCATCGGCGAATGAGCACGCGTTTTTTGAGCACGCGTCCCCTCGGAAGTGGCGGCCCATCCGTGTCGAGCATCGGGCTCGGGTGCATGGGGATGTCCGACTTCTACGGCGGGCGGAACGACGAGCGCTCGATTCAGACCATTCATCACGCGCTCGACTGCGGAATCAACCACTTCGACACGGCCGACATGTACGGGCCGTACATCAACGAGGAGCTTCTCGGTCGTGCCCTCTCCGGACGCCGCGACGGCGTGGTCGTCGCGACCAAGTGCGGCTTCGTGCGCGATCCGGCGGACCCTGGCAAGCGGGAGATCAACAACCGGCCCGAATACATTCGCGCCAGTTGCGAAGGCAGCCTCGGGCGCCTCGGCGTCGACACCATCGATCTCTACTACCTCCATCGGTTCTACCCCGTATCGGCGTCGCTCGAGGACGCGGTCGGCACGTTGTCCGATCTCGTGCACGAAGGGAAGATCCGTCAGATCGGGCTCTCGGAAGTGAACGCGACCACGCTGACGCGCGCGCACGCCATTCACCCGGTCGCGGCGCTGCAGACGGAGTACTCGCTCTGGTCGCGCGAGCCCGAGGAGAACGGCACGCTCGAGGCGTGTCGCTCGCTGGGTGTCGCCTTCGTGCCCTACAGCCCGCTCGGCCGCGGCTTTCTGAGCGGCACCATCAGGCGCGTCGAAGACTTCGCGCCCGACGACGTGCGACGGAACATGCCACGGTTCAAGGGCGAGAACTTCGAGCGAAACATCGAGCTCGTGCGCACGCTCGAAGCCCTGGCGCACGCGCGCGGCGCGACGGCCGCCCAGCTCGCGCTGGCGTGGGTGATGGCGCAGGGCGAGGGCATCATTCCAATCCCTGGCACGACGAGAAGCGAGCACCTCGACGAGCTGATCGACGCCACCGCCATCACGCTGTCGGCCACCGAGCTCGACGCCATCGAGCGGGCGTTCCCCAAGCACGCGGTGGCTGGGGATCGCTACATGGCGAACATGCGGGCGTTTATCGACCACTAAACCAGGTCGATCGGGTCGATCGGGTCGATCGCGTCGGTCGGGTCGGTCGGTCGGTCGGGTCGGTCGGGTCGATCGGGTCGGTCAGGTCGGTCAGGTCGGTTCCGCGATGAACTGCTGAATCACCGCGTCGATGTCGCGATCGACGGTGAATCCAAGGCTCAACGCGCGACTGATGTCGAACGCGCCGGGCCAGGTGCCGACGATGCGCGCGGTGCGAGGATCGACGTGTACGCGGACGCGCGCGCGGACGTCGTGGCCCGCGAGGCGCTCGAGGCTGTCGAGCATCTCACCCGGCGTGACCGACAGGCCTGGCAGGTTCACCGTGCGCCGACCGCCGAGTGACGCCGCCGCCACGCGGCCGGCGTGCATGAGATTCCGCGTCGCGGCGTCCGGCGACGAGATCCATACAGGCGTATCGAGCGGCACGGGACAGACCGCCTCGACACCCGCCAGCGGCTCACGCACAATCCCGCTGACGAACGACGAGAGTGCCGAGTTCGGCTTCCCCGGACGAATAGCCACGGTCGGCACGCGGCAGCTGACGCCGTCCACAAAGCCGCGCCGGGAGTACTCCGAGACCAGCAGCTCGCAGATCGCCTTCTCCGCGCCGTAGCTCGACTCGGGCTCGACCATCTGCGTCTCCGGGACGACCGCTGGCAGTGGCCCGCCAAGCGCGGCGATCGTGCTCGAGAACACGAGTCGCGGCGGGCGCGCCGACAGGCGACAGGCCTCGAGCAGCCGTCGCGTGCCGTCGATGTTGACGCGCATGCCGACATCGAACTCCGCCTCGGACTGCCCGCTGAGCGCGGCCGCCAGGTGATAGACGACGTCGACATCGCGCTCGACGATTGAGCGCACGAACGACTCGTCCTCGACGGCGCCGACGCGCGGATCGACCCGCGGGTCGTCGATCGAAGCTGGCGTGAGATCGGCGGCGATGACGCGTGTCTCCGCCGCATCGGGCTGACCGAGCAGCGCTGCGATGACCCGCCGCCCGAGAAACCCGGCCGCGCCGGTGACGAGAATCTTCACGGCCGGTCATGTTACCGTTCGCGGCGTGGAGACACCATCGAGGATTGCCGTCGTCACGGGCGGCGGGTCTGGCATTGGACGGGCCGTCGCGCTCGGCCTCGTCGCGCATGGCTACACCGTCGTCGTCTCCGGCCGGCGCGGCGAGGCGCTGGAGGAGACCGTGCGGCGGGCGGGCGCGAACGCGGCGTCCGTGCTGGCGGTGCCGGGCAATGTCACCGACCCGGATTCCGTCAAGGCGCTGTTCGACACGGTTCGCGAGCGCTGCGGCCGGCTCGATCTGCTCTTCAACAACGCCGGGACGGCCAGCAAGCCCGCGTCGGTCGAGGACGTCACGCTGGAGCAGTGGCGGTCGGTCCTCGACGCGAACCTGACGGGCGCGTTCCTCTGCACCCGGGAGGCGGTGCGGCTGATGAAGGCGCAGACGCCGCGCGGCGGCCGGATCATCAACAACGGATCGATTGCCGCGCACGTGCCGCGGCCGCACTCGGTGGCCTATACCGCCAGCAAGCACGGCATCACCGGCTTGACGAAGGCCACCGCGCTCGACGGGCGTCCCTTCGACATCGCCTGCGGTCAGATCGACATCGGCAACGCCGCCACGGAGATGACGGAGCGCTTCGCGACCGGCACGCTGCAAGCCAACCTGGAAATCAAGGCCGAGCCGCGAGTCGACGTGCGCCACGTCGTCGACGCCGTGCTCTACATGGCCGGCCTGCCGCTCGACGCCAACGTGCCGTGCCTCACGGTGCTGGCGACGAAGATGCCGTTTGGCGGGCGCGGCTGATCCCGGGACCGTCGCCGTTACAATTCGTCCGGCATGTTCGTCACGGATCGGTTCGACGCGGCCGTCTACGACTGCATCATCGTCGGATCGGGGCCGGCTGGCATCTCGCTGGCGCTCGCGCTGGCGAAGGCGCGCAAGCGCGTGCTCGTCTTCGAGTCTGGCGACGCCGACCAGCCGCGGAGCGGGCTGTCGAACACGATCGGCTACGGCCACTACGCGGGGGAGTACTGGAACGGGCACTGGTACCGCGCTCTTGGCGGCACGTCCGCCCTCTGGGCGGGCTGGTGCGTGACGCATCGCGACATCGACCTCGAGAACCCCGCCGTCGGCGCGCGCTGGCCGATTGCCCGGACGGCGCTCGTGCCGTACTGGAACGCGGCGGCCGAAATCCTCGACCGCGACCCCGAGTACGTCGCGTTCGAGAAGCCGTTCGCGCCGGGATTCGTGTATCGGCCCGTGCCGACCGGCCCGGCCACTCGATTCGGCACGAAGTACCGCGCGACGCTCGCGGGGCGTGGCGGCGTCGACGTCGCGCTCGGCCGATCGGTCGTCGGATTCGAGGCCAACGCCAGGCGCTCCCACGTCATGAGCGTGACCTACGTCGATCACGCACTCGGCATTCGACGAGCGCTGGCCGTGGCTTCCAGCCAGTCGGTGGTCGTGGCGGCCGGCGGCATGGGCAACGCGCAGTTGCTGCTTCAGCCGCGCGAGGACGGCGCGGTGCCGGTCGGCAACGAGAGCGGCGTCGTGGGCCAGTTTCTGATGGAGCACCCGGAGTTCTACCTTGCCGGGGAGTGCGTTTTGGAAGCGGAGCTCGACAAGTACTGGCCTGAGGCGAACAAGAGCACGGGCATGCACACGATCGTCGCCGACGGGCCGCTGTCGATTCAGCACGGCCTGTATGGCTGCGCGCTTCAATGCATGAAGAAGAGTCCCGACCACGAGATGGCGAGGTTCATGACGGCCGAATCGGGTCGTCCGTACTTCCACTACGACATCACCGCGCACGCCGAGATGCTGCCGTCGCCGTGGAACCGCGTCGTGCTGACCCCCGAGCGCGATCGCTGGGGGCTGCACCGTCCGTCGGCGCACTGCGCGATCGACGCAAAAGATTTTCAGAACGTCGAACGCACGCTCCGTGTGTTCGGCGAGACGCTGATCCGGCTGGGGCAGGGCCGCGTGCGCGTGAACAACGACCGGATCTACCGGCAGGCCGCGGGGGAGGGGCACACGCTCGGCACCACCCGCATGGGCGACAACCCGTCGACGTCTGTCGTCGATGCCGAGTGCCGCGTGCACGGATACGACAACTTGTTCGTCGCGGGATCGTCGGTGTTTCCGAGCGGCGGCTACGCCAATCCGACGCTCACGATCGTGGCGCTCGCGCTGCGGCTCGCCGAGACGCTTGCCAGGAGGAGCTGATCGAATGTCTGCCATCTCGCGACGGACTGCGCTCGGGATTGCGGCGGCCGGAGTGGCCGCAGTCGTCGCTGGTGCCACGGCCGTCGGATCGCGCGGCTGTACGGGACGTCCCGCGACGCGGCCACCCGGCTCGGAAGACGCCGCTATCGACTACGTGGATCGTGACGGGTGGATGCTGACGCCCGCCGAAGGCGAAAAGCTGTCACCGGGGAGGCCGACCGGCTCGTGAAGCGCGACCTCGCGTGGTCGGGTGGCGTCGCCGCGATCGCGCTCCTGCTTTATGTCCGCACGCTCGCGCCGGGTCTCACCGCCGATGTCGACACGGCGATGTTCCAGTTCGTCGGGCGCGCGCTCGGCGTCGCGCACAATCCCGGCTATCCGCTCTATGTGGTTCTGACGCACGCGTTCTCGTACGTCCCGATCGGCTCGCTCGCGTACCGAATCAACCTCTTCTCGGCCCTGCTCGGCGCGCTGACCGTCGGGCTGGCATATCTCATCGCGCGACGGCTCGGCTGCCGCCGCGTGATCGCCGCGGCCATGTCGCTTGGTCTCGCGTCGGGCGGCGTCTTCTGGTCGCAGTCGGTCATCGCAGAGGTCTACACGCTGAACGCCGCCATCGTGGCCGGAGTCCTGCTGTCGCTGCTCGTCTGGAGCCAGACGCGCCGCGCGCTCTGGTACTTTCTCGCCGTCGCACTCTTCGCGGCGGGCCTCGGCAATCACACGACCATCGCAGGCTTCCTGCCCGGCATCCTCATATTCGTGCTCGTGACCGACGCCAGGTTCGTGCTTCGGCCGCGTACGCTGGCGGTGACGGCGGGCACACTTGCGTGCGGGCTGCTGCAATACCTCTTCATCCTCTGGCGCTCGACCCAACCAGACGCCTACGTCGAGTCGCGGGCGACGTCGCTCAAGGAACTGCTCGGGGTCTTGCTCGGTGGCCAATTCCGGGCGCGGCTCTTCACCTTCGGCGTGCGCGCGCTCTTCGCCGAACGTCTGCCATGGCTGCTGAAGGCCATTCTCGTCCCCGAGCTCACGATCGCTGGCTTCACGCTGGCGGGTGCGGGGGCTCTGTGGCTGGTTTGGAGACGACGCGGCCAGGCGGCGCTGCTGCTGATGGGAGCCTTCGTCGTGTTCGCGTTCGCGTTGAACTACGCCGTGAACGACACGCCCGTGTTCCTTGTCCCGACGATTCTCGTGCTCTGGCTCGCGGCCGCGGTCGGAGCCGAGTGGATCGCCGGCGCGTGGCGGGGCAGAGTCGTGGCTCCGCTGACAGCGGTCGTGTGCTGCGCACTTCCGGTGTGGCTCGTCGCGACGAACTTCCACGCCGCGGATCGCAGTCGCGACATGAGGGAAGACGTGCAGCTCGACCGGCTGCTCGAGGCGCTGCCCGAGCCCGCCTCGCTGGTGAAGGAGGATTTTCTCGTCGACCGGATGGTGACATCGAAGCTCCTCGGCGACGGGCCAGGGCACGGCCGCCGCATCCCGTTGACGGCGCCACACGTCGCCGCGGTCCGCGGTCCGATGGCCCAGGGCACGCATGTCTTCGCGTTCGCCAAGTCGGCTGCGCGGCTTCGTCTCGAGGGCGCAGACGTGAGCTTCGCGCCGGTTCGCCTGCTGGAAGGCCCGCTCGATCGTTTCCTCGCCCGGCTCCCCGACGACGTCATCGTGGCGCTGGGCGTGCCGGCGGCGCAGTCCTCGGCGTTCTCGGCGTCGCGCGGCGCGTCGTTGTCGGCCATTGGAGGCCCGTTGACGCTTGCCGCGATCGCGCCGGCCAGCATCGCGTGCGTGGGCGCACGCAGCGGCCGCGATCCGCTTCTGCAGACGGGCCGACTC
>JBKPSY010000150.1:0-5273 GCA_046735235.1 Acidobacteriota bacterium
TCCCATACCTGTGCCAGAATCGCGGACGCGGCTCGGGGATGAACACGAGGTTGTCACCGTACTCGCCGTAGACGAATGGTGTCGAGGTGGAGATCCGCCCAAACCTCACCTTCAGTATGTTGCGGTGAAAGTGATCCACCCGGTCGCGACGATAACCGTCGTCATCGCCTGTGTCCGGCTGACTGAATTCGTTGACTTCTCCAGTCTGTTTGGGCGTCGTTGGTTTGTTTTTTCTTCTTGCCATACGCCACCCCCATAGGAAAGGTTCATCGTACGTGGGTCGGAGTCGGCGGCGGTCACAGCGGTGGCGTTGTTAGTTCAGGCCCGGAGCGTGCTGCCGCGGCTTGCGAAGGCGTAGGAGTTGCACGATCGTCACGATCATGGCCGCAACACACAGCGCCATCGACACAGGCCCCGCCGCGTCGATCGGCAGCGCCAGCCACGCCGTCGCGAATCCAAGGCCGCAGAGTACCCATGTCCAACCAGCAAGCCGCTGAAACGCCTGTACTCTCGCGCCGTCGCACGGCATCGATGACATCGGCGGGAGCATCCTGGGGAGGCCGTTGCCGGTCACGGCCAAGTACGCACCGAGGATGATCATGGTCGTGCGTCGCCCACTGTCTGGATCCTCCACGACGCCGTACGCGTGCGCGAGTGTCACCGCCAGCGGAATGATCATCATCAGTGCGCCGGACACAACGCCGCCGGTCACCGACGCGAAGCTCCGAATGGAGACGGCATCTCCCGACGACCGGCGAAAGGCGAGCTGCGAGCGCCGCCGCACGGCGACCATGACCAGGAACATCACGATGGCTGCCGCCCACGCCCATGCCGCATCCGGTCGTGCGTTCCAGTTGGCGAGGGCCAGCGCGATACCAATGAGGGGCAATGCCGACGCGGCCCGCGAAGAGATCCAGTTGAGTGCCATGTCAGGCTTCTCCTTTGACGGGCCGCTTGGCCACCTTGTTGTGATTGACGGGAGTCGACCGCTTCGATTCCAGGCCCCACCCGAGGGTTTGGGCAAACCCGAGCAGCGCCTCCTCCAACACCGACATCACCAGCCGGTAGATGATCGTCCGTCCGGATTTCTCCGCTTCGATGAGCCCTGCCTCCTGCAGCACGGCGAAATGGGCTGACATGGTCGGCTTCGACACGGGGAAGTGATCCGACAGTTCTCCCGCCGACATCGGCCGCTCCCGGAGCAACTGCAGGACGCGACGGCGCGTCGGATCCGACAGCGCCTTGAATACCTTGTTCACTGATCTATATTTAGCTAATAATCTAAATATTGTCAAGCGGGAACCATCATCAGGCAGGTTCTCGCAATTCGCGCGAGGTGGCAAACGCTGCGCGATGCCGCGCGCGATCGACCTAACGTGCGGCGGCCTCGGCGACGCCGACGAATTTATCGGCGCCACCGTAGTAGAAGAGCCATCGGCTACCGCGCAACAACATGCCTTCCACGAAGACGACGTTGGGGACCTGTCCGACCCTTTCCCAGTTTGTTTCAGGCGCGAAGACCGGCGTGTCCGTCCGCGAAAGCACCCGGCGCGGATCCCTGCGGTCGAAGCGAACCACACCCGTCCGGTACACAAGCGCATCGTCGGCGCCGTTGTAGACAAGGATGATGGCGTCGGCCGTCACGATGGGTGCAGGGCCGGGCTCGACCACCCGCGAGTCGAACCGGCCCGGCCGGCGCGGCAGCACCGGTCCGTCGAGCGCCTCAGTCCAGTGCAGCAGGTCGCGCGAGTAGGCGAGGCCCATCTGGTCGGTCTTGTCTGCAGCGGTCCCGAGGAAGTACATCCAGTACTTGCCATCGATCTTCCCGGGCACGATGGCGCCGGACTTGGTCCATCCGACGTTCCACCGGCCTTGGTACGCGGGCAGGATCACACCCTTCCGATCCCAATGCACGAGATCCGTCGATGTGGCCAGGCAAAGCTGGGCGTCCTTCTTGTTGTAGCCGGTGTAGGTGAGATAGTACGTGCCGTCGATCTTCACGAGGCGTGGATCTTCGATGCCGCCATCTTTCTCGTACTCCGTTTCTGGTGACAGGACGGGCTCGGGACGACGGATGAAGCGGATGCCGTCGGCGCTGGTGGCGTAACCCAGGCGGGACGTGCCGTTCCTGTCCTGCGCGCGATAGAGCATGACGACTTGCCCGTTGTACATGACGACGGACGGGTTGAAGGTTCCGGCCGACTCCCATCCGTCGCCCCGCGGCCCGATGATGGGGTCATGTGAGGCTCGGTGCCACGGCCCGGAGGGCCAGGAAGCTCCTTGTGCCGAGGCGATCACGGTCGAGATCGCCAGCAGTGGGATTCCCGCACTCAGCGCGCGCATCGAGGTCATTCTACGGCTCGCAGCGACTCGATGATTGAATCATGCACCGACGGATGATCCTCACGCTTTCAGCGTACACGGCGCTGACAGTGCTCAGCTACGGCTCGTTCATTCACGTTCGCGCCGGCGGCCCTCAGACGCCCTTGCAGGTCGAGGCGGCCGAGAATACCTGCAGCAGCACCGCGAAGGCCTTCACCATCTCGGGTTCAATGTCGTCGACATGGACGCGACAATCGCAAAGCTTCAGTCACGCGGCCTTGGCGTCACTGTGAGCGGCGGCTGGAATGTGAACGGATATGAGGGCCGCTTCGCCTACCTCGACGCCGAGACGCACGGCGGCGTGACGATCGAACTGCTGTGGAACAAGCCTCGGTAGGAAACGCCTTCCCGCGCGCGACACCGATGGGTTTCCGTTGCCAATCACGCGCGGGCCACGGGCCTCGCGTCCGAGCCATCGGGCGGAGCCGGTGGTTGTGATGACGAAGTCATTCCTGTGGCTTCGGTCGTGGCTTTTCAACCAAGAGCCCGCTCTGCTGTCGATACGTGACGTTGCAGGACGGGCACCATAGCACTCGCGCAGCAACATCCTCCCGGATGAGTGCTCGTCGGCAACGTGGACAGTGCAGCACGTTGGTGCGTCCAGAGTGTTCACTCATGCGTGCCTCGGCAATCTCCGCTGGATGAGCGTCGGTACGGTGCTCACTTTTCAGGCCGCTCAGCCGGAAAAAGGACCGTCATTTTGGCTCTCACGCGTCCTCGCAGTACGGCACATGTCTTGCGATTCGGACCGTTGTGACTGAGCAGTTGGTGTGCCCTTGCTGCGCTTCGACGTCCGTCGAAGTGCTGTCGATTCAATGCAACGCCTGTGGTGTCGTCGTCATGAAGGCTCCGGACGATCCGAGGGAGCAATTTCTCGGGATCCGCCAGAAGCCAGATCGCCGACGCACGCCTCGTCCGTAGTGCCGTCGAGGTCGATCGCGATTCCCTGGCGGCGATGGAGTAAGCGCCCGTGATCACGTTCTCGGAAAGGGCACTCGGCTTCGAGGTCAGGCGAGGTTCGCGCCGGCTCACTCAGCGGGCGGGTCGCTCCAGGACCACGATGTCACTGAACAGCTGTGCAATCCGGTAGCCTTGGTCCTCCGCGTCGAGCAGGGTCCGGCTGGCAGTGTCCTCGTCCAGGCGAAGGAGCTGATACTCAAAACGGTCGGCGGCACCATGCTTTCGATGGAGGACGAACACGCCTTCCGAGCCGTTTTCTGACATGGCAGTGAGGCTGAACCCCTCTGCACCCGCCGCGTTGAGTTCATCGACGGCGGTCTTGGCGCGGATCATCGCCAGCAGGCGGTAGTCAACTGGCTCATTCGTGGCGTCGTTCGAGCGCGACATGACGACGCTCATGTATCCGAAGCCGGCCCCCAGCAGGCGGAACCCGCCGGCCGCGGCGTCGACAATGTCCTTCTCCGTCGTCGAGGTCCTTGAATTCGCGATGATGCGATGGACAGAGGCCGCTCCTGTCGATGGCCCCGCGGCGTGTTGCTCAAAGAAGAGCAGCGTGTTCGAAGACGTCATGCCGATTCGTCCCAGAATCCCGACGAGCGATCGTCCGGCCGCGCTCGCCCCATCGAGCGCCTTCTCGCCTTCTTCGGTACCTTTCACCAACACGTAGGTGACACGCGTCGCATCGGCTGCGGGTGCGACGACCGCCATCCAGACCGTCTCCCCGGCTTCCTCGAACGCCTTGATGGTTCCCGGGATGACACGGAAACCCTCTGCCGCAGCCTTGTTCAGGCCGTTCAGCAAGCCACTCTCCCGCCCGTCAAGAATCAGGCGATACGTTCTAGGACCGGCCCCGTCACGCTTCAGCAACACGTTGGCCGAAGAGGAACTGCCGGCGAGCGACACGAGACCGTACCCTTGCTTGCCCGCTTCGGCGAGCCGATCACGGAATTTGGAGAAGTTGGTCGTCCGCAAGATCCGGGAGCGCATCTGTGCCGCATCGATCAGCAGGTAAGCCGGTGCGGAAGCGGCTTGCCGATCCTGGGCCACAATCGGCGCCAAGAGCATGGCCATGACAATCCACAGCGAGGCGAAAGCTCTCTGCATAGGTCCCCACCAACAACCCGCATCCAGCGATGCCGGACCGGGATTACCTTTGCTTGGCGTCCCGAACCACGTTTATACACCTCGCCCTTTCCGCGAGGTGCGGCTTTCGGCGGCTCCTGAAGCAACCAACCGCCAGGCGAAGCTGCCAGCGACCCAACAAGCAGCAGCTGCCGCCACGGGACATTCTTCAGGGCTGCTCCTCACCGGCGCCCTCGTCTTGCCCACCCGCAGCACGCCCGCGGGACCCCGCCGTCTGAAACCGTCGGTGGCACGTTTGATGGGACGGATAGCGGGTGGCAGGGGCGGAATCGCGCGGGGTACAACCACAGCTATTACCATCTCGAAGTTCATGCCGCTCACGTTGCCTGGCATGCGAAGAGAGTGTGAAGGGGATAGAGGATGACGATCACTCGACGCGAGTTCGTTCAATTGGCTGCAGCGATGGGGGCCTCGCTGGCCTGGGGCGGCTCGGCTCGGGCGTCAACGACTGGCTGGCACGAGCGGCGCGAGCTTTATCCGGAGGGCGTCGCGTCCGGCGATCCCGATCCGAGCAGCGTGATCCTCTGGACTCGACGGCCCTTCGAGTCGGGCGGCCGACGTGTGCTCACGGTGGAGGTTGCCGAGGACGATGCGTTCCGACGAGTTGTCGCCAAGGCGTCCGCGCCGGTCTCAGCGGAATCGGATTGGACGACGCGCGTGCTGGTCGGTCATCTCAAGCCTGCGCGCGTCTACTGGTACCGCTTCACCGATGGAGAGGGGAACGGCAGCCGCGTCGGCCGGACGATCACCGCGCCGCTGGCGAACGATCCACGGCCGGTCAATTTCGC